>JAFMQQ010000009.1 GCA_017354595.1 Micromonosporaceae bacterium | reverse complement strand
TCGCGCGGGGTGGCGCAGAACCACTACGTGCGGGAGAACTTCCACCGCGCACTGGACCTGTACTCGAAGATGTGGCACCACCACACCGAGTTCCTGTTCCTCGGCTTCGGCGCCTACCTGGTCTTCTTCGAGTTCTGCAAGAAGGCGTTCCCGGAGATCCCGGACCAGATGGTCGCCCGGATGACGACCGCGACCGACGCCATGATGTACCGGCCGGATGAGGAGCTGAAGAAGCTGGCCCGGCTCGCCGTCGAGTGCAATGTGGACGATCTGTTCGCCGACGGCGCCGACCCGGCACAGGTGCTTGCCGCGCTGAAGGAGCGCGGCGACGGCGGCGCCCGCTGGCTGGACGCCTTCGAGGCGGCCCGCGAACCGTGGTTCAATGTGTCCACTGGGGACGGTTTCTACCACCACCACCTCAGCTGGAACGACGACCTCACGGTGCCGTTCGCCGCCCTGCCGCGTTACGTCAGCCAGGCGCGGGCGGGTGTCTCGCTGGCCCGCCCCACCGAGAGGCTACGCGAGGAACGGGACCGGATCACCGCCCAGTACCGGGACCTGCTGCCAACCGATGAGGACCGGGGCACCTTCGACCAGATGCTCGGTCTGTGCCGGTTGGTCTTCCCGTACGTCGAGGACCACAAGTTCTACTGTGAGCACTGGTTCACCACCAAGTTCTTCCAGAAAATCAAGGAGTTCGGGGGGCTGCTGGCGCAGCAGGGCGTGCTCGACGACGCGGACGACATATTCCACCTGCACCACACCGAGATCGACCAGGCGCTCTCCGACGTGATGCTGCACTGGGCCTCCGGCGGCACACCCGTCGGCCACCGGCACTTCGCGCCGATCATCGCCGAGCGCAAGCGGATGGTCGAGGTGCTGAAGGGCTGGACCCCGCCGCCGGCGCTGGGCCCGATGCCGGTAGCGCTCAACGACCCGGCGGTGAAGATGCTCTGGGGTATCACCGACGAGACGGTCCAGGCGTGGTACTCGGCCTCGCTCGGGGATGAGAAGGAGGTGCACGGGCACGCCGCCTCACCCGGCGTCGCGGAGGGCATCGCCCGGGTGCTGCGTGACGTCAACGAGATCGGACAGATGCGCGACGGCGAGATCCTGGTCTGCCCGGTCACCGCGCCGAGTTGGGGCCCGGTCTTCGGGAAGATCAAGGCGGCCGTCTCCGACATCGGTGGCAGCATGTCGCACGCGGCGATCGTGGCGCGCGAGTACGGGATGCCAGCGGTGGTCGGCTGTGGCTCGGCCACCCAGCGGATCAAGACCGGCGACCGGGTCCGGGTGGACGGCGACCGCGGTGTGGTCCGCATCCTGGACTGAGCTCATGTACGCGGCGCGGTTTCGCGAGCTGGGCGCGGGGGACGTCGGCTCGGCCGGGGGGAAGGGCGCCAGCCTGGGTGAGCTGACCCGGGCTGGCATGCAGGTACCACCCGGCTTCGTGGTCACCACCGACGCGTTCCACGCCACTTTGTCCACTGTGGACGCTGACGGTACGCACCGGGGGCGGGTGGGTGCGTTGGACCCGGACAACCTGGAGGCGGTACACGCGGTCTGCGTACACCTGCGCGAGCTGATCGCCTCGGCGCCGGTACCGGCGCGGGTCGCCGATGCGGTCATGGCGCACTACCGCGAGCTGGACCCGGGCGGCGAGCTGCCGGCGGTGGCGGTACGGTCCAGCGCCACGCTGGAGGACGCGGCCGCCGCCAGTTTCGCCGGGCTGCAGGACACCTACCTCTGGGTACGCGGCGGGCAGGCAGTGCTGGAACACCTGCGGCGCTGCTGGGCGAGCCTGTACAACGCCGAGTCGGTCTCCTACCGGCTGCGCCGCCGCCTGCCCGAGCAGGGCCTGGCGATGGGCGTGGTGGTGCAGCGGATGGTGGAGCCGCGCTGTGCCGGCGTCATGTTCACCCGCAGCCCGCTGACCGGCGACCGTTCGGTGGTCGCCATCGAGGCCGCCTGGGGCCTGGGCTCGGCGCTGGTCAGCGGCGACGTGACGCCGGACAGCATCGTGGTGAACAAGGTGACCGGGGAGGTGCTGCGGCGCACGATCGGGACCAAGCTGCGCCGGCACCGGATGGACCCGGCCGGCACCGGCGTGCTGGACGAGCCGGTACCGGAGCAGTTGCAGCAGGTGTGCTGCCTGACCGACGAGCAGGTCGGCGAGCTGGTCGCGGTCGCCCGCCGGATCGAGGCGCACTTCGGTGCCGCGCAGGACATCGAATGGGCGATCGCCGACGGCGGGGTACACGTGCTGCAGAGCCGGCCGGAGACGATCTGGTCGGGCCGGGCGGCGGTACCGGTGGCACCGGTGCGGGACAGCGCCTTCGCCCACGTGCTGGACGTGCTCGGTGGCCGGCGGGAGAACGCGTCATGACCGAGGGGCTCAGCCGGGAGGATGTGCAGGAGATCATCGGGCTGCTCGACGACGTACGCGGCACCGAGCTGCGGGTACGCACCCGCCACTTCGAACTGTGGCTGCGCCGCAACGGTACCGGCGACTGGGTGCAGTCCAGCACCGCGCTCGCCCCACCCCGGCTGGCCGAACCGGTCGCACCCGCCCCGGCCGTGGCACCACCGGCGGCACCGGCGGCACCGGTCGCCGACGACTCCACTGTGGATGGTCTGGTACCGGTACGGGCGGCGCTGATGGGTACCTTCTACCGGGCGCCGAAGCCGGGTGCCGATCCGTTCGTGGAGGTCGGTAGCCGGGTCACCGACCAGAGCGTGGTCGGCATCCTGGAGACGATGAAGCTGATGAACTCGGTCTACGCCGGCACCACCGGCCGGATCGCCGAGATCTGCGTGGCCAACGCCGAGTACGCCGCGCAGGGCACGGTACTGATGCGGATCGAGCCGGAGCCGGGGGAGTAGCCGTGCCGCGACGGCTGCGCCGGATCCTGGTCGCCAACCGGGGTGAGATCGCGGTGCGGGTGATCCGGACGTGCCAGCGACTGGGTATCCGTACCGTGCTCGCCGCGGCCGAGCCCGACCTCGACTCGGCCGCCGCGCGGCTGGCCGACCAGACCGTACCCGTCGGCCCCGCCCGGCCGGAGTTCAGCTACCTGGACACCGGCCGGATCCTCCGCGCGGCGCAGATCGCCGGTGCCGACGCGATCCACCCCGGGTACGGCTTCCTCGCCGAGAACCCGGAGCTGGCGCGCGGCTGCGAGGCGGCCGGGATCGTCTACATCGGACCGACCGGCGAGCAGCTGGCGGCGGTCGGGGACAAGCTGAACGCCCGCGAGCTGGCGGTACGGGCCGGCCTCCCGGTGGCCCCCGGTGGCTACCTCCGCACCCCCGCAGAGGCGCCCGAGCTGGCCGCCCGGATCGGCTATCCGGTGCTGGTCAAGGCGGCCGGCGGCGGTGGTGGGCGGGGGATGCAGCTGGTCCGCGAGCCGGCGGAGCTGACCGCGGCCGTGGACCGGGGGATGGCCGAGGCCCGGGCCGCCTTCGCCGACCAGCGGGTGTACCTGGAGTCCTATGTGGAGCGTGGCCGGCACGTGGAGGTGCAGCTGCTCGGCGACGGGCAGGGCGGCGTGCTGCACCTGGGTGACCGGGACTGCTCGGTGCAGCGCCGGTACCAGAAGCTGATCGAGGAGGCGTGCGCGCCCGGCCTCGACGCCGACCTGCGTGCCGCCATCCGTACGGCCGCGGTCGCTTTCGGTGCCCGCCTCGGTTACCGCGGCGCGGGCACCGTCGAGTTCCTTGTGGACACCGCTGCCGGTGCGGCCTACTTCCTGGAGATGAACGCCCGGATCCAGGTGGAGCACCCGGTGACCGAGGAGGTGTACCGAGTGGACCTGGTCGCCGAGCAGATCGCCATCGCCGAAGGCCGGCCGCTGCGCCCGGAACTGGCGCGGCTGGTGCCGGACGGGCACGCGATCGAGTGCCGGATCAACGCCGAGGACCCGGCGCGCGACTTCCAGCCCAGCCCCGGCACCGTCGAGGCGGCCTGGTTCCCGGCCGGCGACGGCATCCGGGTCGACACCCACCTGCAGCCCGGCGCGGCGGTACCGCCGTTCTACGACTCGTTGCTGGCCAAGGTGATCGCCCATGGCCGGGACCGGGAACAGGCACTCGACCGGCTGGCCGCCGCACTGCGCCGCTGCGAGATCCGCGGCGTCTCGACCAACCTGCCGCTGCTGGCCCGACTCGTCGACGATCCGGAGTTCCGTGCCGGCGGCGTGCCCACCACCTGGTTGGCCACCCGGGGAGCGCTGGCGCATGACTGACATCCAGCTCGTCGATGTGTCCATAAGGGACGGTAACCAGAGCCTGTGGGGCGCCACCGGCCTGTCCACGCCGCAGGTCCTGCAGATCGCACCGGTGCTCAACCGGGTCGGGTTCCGGGCGCTGGACTTCACCTCCAGTACCGCCATGGGTGTCTCGGTGCGTACCTTCCGGGAGAACCCGTGGGAGCGGATCAGGCTTGTCCACGCCGCGATGCCGGACACCCGGCTGCAGCTGATCGGTACCGGCTTCCGGTTCATCTCCTGGGAGGCGATGCACCCGGACATGCTGCAACTGGTCTACAACCGGCTGGTGGTCAATGGGGTGACCCGGTTTGTGGTGCTGGATCCCATGCACGACATGGACGCGGTACGGCGCACCGCCCGGATGATCCGCAGCGCCGGCGGTGAGGAGATCGTCGGCGCGCTCACCTTCACCATCAGCGCGGTGCACGACGACGCGTTCTACGCCGACCTCGCCGACCAGATGGCCGCCTGCCCGGACATCGACCGGGTGTACGTCAAGGATCCGGCCGGCCTGGTCACCACCGAACGCGCGGCCACACTCTTCCCGGCGCTGCTGGCCCGGCTCGGTGACACCCCGCTGGAACTGCACTCGCACTGCACGATCGGCAACTCGCCGCGCACCTACCTGGCCGCCGCCCGGCTCGGCGTGCAGGCGCTGCAGGTCGCTTGTGGACCGTTGGCCAACGGTACCTCGCTGCCGGACGCGCACCGGGTGGTGGCCAACCTGCGCGAGCTGGGGTACACAGTGGACATCGACGACCACGCGCTGGATCTGGTCGCGGCGTACTTCCACCGGCTGGCCCGGGCGAACGGACTGCCGGTGGGCCGGCCGCAGGAGTACGACGCCGCGTTCGAGCACCACCAGGTGCCCGGCGGGGTGATCACCACGCTCAAGCGGCACCTGGCCGAGGTGGGGCTGGCGGAGAAGTTCGACGCCGTGATGGCCGAGACCGGCCAGGTGCGCGCGGAGCTCGGGTACCCCATCATGGTGACCCCGTTCCCGCAGCTGGTCTGCACCCAGGCGCTGTACAACGTGATCGGCGACGGCCGGTACGCCACCGTACCCGACGAGGTGATCCGGTACGCGTTGGGCACCTTCGGCCGCCCCACCGCGCCGATCGAGCCGGAGGTGCTGGACCGCATCATGTCCCGGCCGCGCGCCCGGGAGCTGGCCGCCGAGCCACCGCCGCCCGGGCCGGCGGAGCTGCGCAAGCGGTTCCGGCCAGGTATCGACGACGAGGAGTTGCTGCTGCGCGCGGCGATGCCGGCCGAGCAGGTGGACGCGATGCTCGCGGCGGGGCCGGTGCGGCGCGGGTACAACCCTGAACTGGGACCGCTGCTGGAGCTGCTGCGCGAACTTCGCGACCGGCCGGACGTGACGGACCTGGTGGTGCAGCGGCCGGGACTGCGGGTGGAGCTGCGCCGTGGCTGACGGCTCCACCGCGCGGCCGAGGCACTCCCTGCCGCCGAGGCCGGATCAGGCCGGGCCGAGGGACTCTCCGCCGCCGAGGCCGGATCAGGCCCGGCTGAAGCAGGTGCGCGGCTTCGTGCTGGACATGGACGGCACGCTGGTCCTCTCCGACCGGCGCAGCCACGGGATGCGCCCGCTGCCGGGGGCGCTGGAGCTGACCGCATGGCTGTCCCGGCAGGGCCTGCCGTACCGCATCTTCACCAACGGCACCGGGCGCAGCCCCGGCGATTACGCGACCCTGCTCCGCGGGGTCGGCTTCGACCTGCCCGACGGCGCGGTACTCACACCGGCCGACAGCGCCGCCGACCTGTTCGCCCGGCGCGGGTACCGGCGGGTGCTGGCGCTGGGCACCGGCCTGGCCGACTCGTTGCGGTCGGCCGGTATCGAGCCGGTGCCACCGGGCGCCGATGCGTCCAATGTGGACGCGGTGCTGGTCGGGCTGTACCGGGACTTCACCATGGACGCCCTGGAGGCGGCGTGCCACGTGGTGTGGCGGGGCGTACCGGTGTACAGCGCATCCCAGGCCTCGTTCTTCGCCACCGCGGACGGCCGGGCGCTGGGTACCTCGCGGGCCATCTCGGCGATGCTGAGCAGTGCCACCGGGTGCCGGGTGGAGCTGGTCGGCAAGCCGTCCCGGCACGCGCTGGGCCTGGCCGGCCGGCGGCTCGGGGTACCACTGCGCCAGCTCGCCGTGGTCGGCGACGACCCGGAACTGGAGGTACCGATGGCGCACCGCGGTGGTGCGCTGGCGATCTCGGTCGCCACCGGGCTGGCCGGCGCGGACGCGTTCGACGGTGTACCGGAGCACCGCCGCCCGCACCTGTCACTGTCTGGTGTGGACGAGCTGCTCGCCATGCTGGCCGGGCAGGCCTAGCCCGGTCGGCTGGCGTGCCGCGCTCAGCTCGGCGTGTCGGTCTTGGCGGGTCCGCGGCGCTCGACATTGCGCCGCACGACCAGGCCGCGGATGCTCCACAGCAGGCCGAGGACGATGGCGCCGATGATGGCGACCAGACCGATGGCGGACGGGTCCACGAAGACGAGGATGGCGATGAGGGCACCGTAGCAGGAGGAGAGCCCGATGAGTATGCGGTTGGCGATCCGTGGGTCCATGCGCCGTATCGTTGCGCATAACTCTCCGGGCGAGATAGCGCCGATCGATGGGTCGAGGATTGCGACGACAGTCGGATGTGCACCGAGCGGGCGGCAGGCATCCTGAAGGCTTGGCACCCGGACGCGACGGCCAGCCTGGGACCGGCCAGCACGAGTGGCGGCGGTTCCGGGCCGGTTGGCACGGCGCATTCGTCGGGCTGGGCGTCCTGACCGCCGGCCTGACCCTGTTGATGTCCGGCACCGGTACCGCCACCCGGGTCGCGGTGCCGGGCATGGTGGCGGTCCTGCTCGGCTGGTACGCGGTCGCCGGCGTACGGGGGGTACACCGGCGACCGGGGTGGGTCGGGCCGGCCTACCTCGCCCTGGCGGTACCGCTGACCGTCGCCGTCTTCGCGCTGGTACCCGTCGGCGCGCTACTGCTGGTCGCGCTGTACCCGCACGTGTGGATGATGCTGCCGCCGCGCCCGGCGGTGGTGGTCACCTGCGCGATCGTGGCGGCCGTCGGCGCCGTCATCCTGGCCAATGGCCCTCTCGACGGCCGCGGCGTGACCTCGGTCCTGCTGCTGAGCGTGGTCTCGGTGGCCGTTGCGGTCGCGATCGGCCTGTGGATCGCCCGCATCATCCGGCAGAGCCGCCAGCGTGCCGAACTGATCGCGCAGCTCGCGCAGACTCGCGCCCAGCTGGCCGTGGTGAGCCGGGAGGCCGGCGCGCTCGCCGAGCGGGAACGCCTGTCCCGGGACATCCACGACACCCTCGCCCAGGGCTTCGCCAGCGTGCTGCTGCTGCTGGAGGCGGCCCAGACGGCACTCGCCAGTGCCCCGTCGACGGCCGCCGGGTACCTGGGCCGGGCGCAGCAGACCGCTCGGGAGAACCTGGCGGAGGCCCGCTCACTCGTCGCCGCACTGGCCCCACCCGACCTGGCCGGTACGTCACTGCCCGAGGCACTGCGGCGGCTGGTGGAGCGGGTCGGTGGCGACGACGGGCCGGGTGCAGAGCTGTCGATCACCGGTACGCCTCGGGGACTGCCGATCGAGCGTGAGGTGGCGTTGCTGCGGATGGCGCAGGAGTCGCTGACCAATGTGCACCGGCATGCGGGCGCCACCCGGGTGGAGGTGGCGCTGGTGTACACAGTGGACCGGGTCAGCCTGCGGGTCAGCGACGACGGCAAGGGCTTCGACCCGGCGGTACCCCAGCAGGGATACGGGCTGGCCGGGATCCGGGCCCGGGCGCAGGGTATCGGCGGGGTGGCCACGATCGAGGCGGCGCCCGGCGCCGGGGCGGTGGTACGGATCGATGTCCCGGCGGCGGGCGGCTGAGTCCGGTGCCGGTACGTGTCCTGCTCGTCGATGACCACCCCGTGGTCCGGGACGGCCTGCGCGCGATTCTCGCCGCGGAGCCCGACCTGTGCGTGGTCGGCGACTGTGGCAGCGGTGCCGAGGCGGTACGCCAGGCGGCGACGCTACGCCCGGATGTGGTGCTGATGGACCTCCGGCTGCCGGAGATGGACGGGGTCGAGGCGACCCGGCAGATCGTCGCCGCCGGTACCGCCGCCGTCCTCGTCCTGACCACCTACGACAACGACGCGGACATCGTCCGCGCGCTGGCCGCCGGTGCCACCGGGTACCTGGTCAAGGACTGCTCCCGGACCGAGCTGACCCGTGGTGTCCGGGACGCGGCGCGCGGTGAGACGGTACTGGCGCCGCCGGTCGCCGCCCGGCTGGTGGCGCAGGCGCGCCGCCCGGCCCGCCCCGAGCTGACCCGGCGTGAGGTGGAGGTGCTGGGCTGTGTCGCGGAAGGACTGTCCAATCCGGACATCGGCCGGCGGTTGTTCATCGGCGAGGCGACCGTCAAGAGCCACCTCACCCGCATCTTCGAGAAGCTCGAGGTCGCGGACCGCACGGCCGCCGTGACGGTGGCGATCGCCAGGGGCGTACTGCCAACCCCCGGTGCCGATCGCGGGACCGGCTGAGGTAACTCGTTACGGTGCGGTAAGAAACGCGAGGGTGGTCCGGCGGGCGATCCCGGGGCATGGTTGGTGGGTGGCGGCGCCAAATCTGCTCAACCAGACGGTGGTACGCCGGGAGGCGCTGCGCCGCTGGCTGCTGGTCGGCGCGGCGACCGCCGTGGCCGCCGGTACCCCGGTGGCCCTGCGGGCCATCCCGACCCGGGTTCGCGACATCCCACCCGACCAGCTCTTCCAGCTGGTTCGCGGCTCGGCCCGGCAGCCCTACCAGGGTTTCGCGCTCAGCACCGGCACCGCCGGCCTGCCCGCCCTACCGCAGCTGACCTCGGTCAGCCGGCTGCTCTCCGGCCAGACGCAGCTGCGCGCCTGGTACGCCGCGCCCGACCGGTGGCGGGTGGACACCCTGAACGAGGGCGACGAGCACGGCCTCTACGCCGGGCCCGACGGGCAGCAGACCCTGTGGGACTACGGCGCCAACCAGATCACCGAGGTCACCGGTACCGCTCCGGTCCGCCTGCCGCGCGCCGCCGACCTGGTACCGCCGGACCTGGGTCGCCGGCTGCTCGGCGACGCCCGGCCACCGACCGACCGGCTCACGGCGCTGCCGGCCAAGCGGATCGCCAGCATCAGCGCGCCCGGACTGCGGGTGACGCCGAGCGACCCGCAGTCCACGCTCGGCCGGGTGGACCTCTGGGCCGACCCGGCGACCGGGCTGCCGTTGCAGGTCGAGGTGGCCGCGAAGGGAGTACCGACACCGGTGCTGTCCACCCGCTTCCTCGACCTGGCCCGCACCGCACCCGACCCTGCCGTGCTGGTACCGCCGCCGGTCCGCACCGGCGTCGGATTCACCGTGACCAACGCACCCGACCTGGGCGGCGCACTGTCCAACCTGGGCCTTGGACAGCTACCGCACCGGCTGGCCGGCCGGTGCCGCACCGGCGGCACCGCGCTGACCGGCGCCGGCCAGTACGGCACCGGCTTCGCGAGCTTCGTGGTGCTCGCCGTGCCGCGCAATACCGGCTTCGACATGATGCGCACGATGCTGCACGCCGGTGGCGTGGCGCTCGACCTGCCCCGGGGCGACGCCGTACTGCTGGCCACCGGGCTGCTCTCGGTGATGGGTGTGGACTCACACGCGGTGCGCCGCACCTACCTGCTGGCCGGACTGGTCGGTGGCGACCTGCTGCACCAGGCCGGTACCGACCTGGACGCCTTCTGGGCCGGGCGGCCGGCGTGATCGAGACCCAGGCACTGACCAAGCGCTTCGGCCGGGTGACCGCGGTCAACGGCGTCGACCTGGAGGTACGCCCGGGCGACCGGTACGGTCTGCTCGGCCCGAACGGCTCCGGCAAGACCACGGTGCTGCGGATGCTGCTCGGCCTGGTCTATGCGACCAGCGGCACGATCGAGGTGCTCGGGCAGCCGATACCTCGCCGGGCGGCGAGGGTACTGCCGCAGATCGGCGCGCTGGTCGAGGGGCCGGCCGGGTACCCGCACCTGCCCGGGCGTACCAACCTGCGGCTGATCGACGCGGCGGGGCCCAGTGGACCCTGGCGGGATGGTGGGCCCGGGCGGGATTTTGCGTTCTGGCGGCGAGGCTCGCGGCGGGACCGGCGGCACCGGGTCGAGCAGGCGCTGGAGCGGGTGGGGCTGGCCGGCATCGACAGCCGGCCGCTGAAGGCGTACTCGCTGGGCATGCGCCAGCGGCTCGGGCTGGCGGCGGCCCTGCTGCGCGCGCCCCGGCTGCTGGTCCTGGACGAGCCGACCAACGGCCTGGACCCGCGCGGCATCCGGGAGATCCGGGACCTGCTGGCGGAGCTGAACGCGGCCGGTACCACGGTGCTGCTCTCCAGCCACCTGCTCGGCGAGGTCGATGCGCTGTGCACCCGGGTCGGGGTGATGGACCGGGGCCGGCTGGTGGTGCAGGACGAGTTGGACGCGCTGCGCGCGCCGACCGGTCGGGTGCTGGTGGTCAGCCCGGACGCGGGGCGGGCGGCGGCGCTGCTGGACGGCCGGGTCGAGCAGCGCGACGGGGACCGGCTGACCGTGGTACACCCGGATCCGGCCCAGCTCAACGCGATGCTCACCGCGGAGGGGCTGCGCGTCGCCGAGCTGGCGCCGCAACGCCGTTCGCTGGAGGAGGTGGTGCTCGAGGCGACATCGGCCAGCGCCGACCGGATGGACCTGCCGGTGGCCGAGCAGCCGTTCGCCGGCCCGGCCGCGACCGATCCGGCCCCGACCGACCAGGCGGGAGATCGAGCGTGATCCGCACCGAGATCGTGAAGCTGCTGGTGCGGCCGCGCACCTGGATCACCGTACTGCTGCTGTGCCTGCTGCCGTTCGTGGTGGCGATCTTCCTGGCGACAACGAACCTGGCGCCGCCGCCGGGTGAGGGCCCGGCCTTCCTCTCCGCCGTACTGCGCGACGGGACCCTCTACCCGGCCGCCGCGCTGGCCATGGTGGTGCCGGTCTTCCTGCCGGTGTCGGTCGCGGTGCTCGCCGGGGACAGCGTCGCCGGCGAGGCCACCGGCGGCACGCTGCGGTACCTGCTGGTCCGGCCGGTCGGGCGGACCAGGCTGCTGGTCGCGAAGCTGGTGTCGGTACTGGTCTTCGTACTGCTCGCGATCGCTGCGGTCATCGTCACCTCGTACCTGACCGGGCGGGCGCTGCTCGGCGGTGGGCAGCCGGCCGCCGTGGCGCTACCGGGCGGGACGACCTCGCTCTCCGGTACCCCGCTGACCCCGACCGACCTGTTCCTGCGCACGCTCGCCTCGATCGGGTACGCGACGGTCTGCATGCTCGCGGTTGCGGCGATCGCGCTGTTCCTGTCCACCCTGACCGACTCGGCGCTGGGTGCCGCGCTGGGCGCGCTGGCGGTCCTGGTCGCCAGCGAGCTGCTGGCGACCCTGGACGCGGCCTCCTCGGTCCAGCCGTACCTGCCCACCCGGTACTGGCTGGCCTGGATCGACTTCTTCCGGCAACCGATCTTCTGGCGCGACATCGACCGGGGACTCGCCGTCTCCGGCGTCTACATTGGACTGTTGCTGCTCGCCTCCTGGGCGAACTTCATGACCCGGGACATAACCGCCTAACGGTTCTGGCTCCGTAACGACCATGCACGACCGCGGATAGCGGGTCAACACCCCCAGGGGAGCAGTGGCGGGTGGAACCGGTGTGCCTCAGGCGGCGCCGAGCGCCCGCAGTGCTGCGCAGTCGCCCGGTCCCGGCGTGGCCAGCGGGCCGGTACCGGTGGCCCGCAGCACCAGCCCGGTGACGAGCGGATCGGACGGCAACTGTCCATGTTGGACAATCGCATCCGGACAGACCTGTTGCACCGCGACGTTCACCGCACCGGGCAGTACCGCCGAGTCCGGCGGGGTGACCGTCTGGTCGTCCCGGGTCCAGACCGACAGCCACGGCAGGCCGGCCGGCAACGGCGCCGCGTCGAGCGCCGCGAGCAGGCTGCTACCGGGTACCAGTTGCTGGCAGGCGACCGGGCAGGCGTCCGGTGCCACCGCGGTACCCAGCCCGGCCAGTTGGGTACCGTGCAGCGGCGAGCCGAGGGTCACCACCCGGCGGGCCACCCGCCCCCCGTCGTACCGGTCCACCCACAGCCGTACCACCACCCCGCCGGCGGAGTAGCCGATCAGGTCCACCGACGGCCCGCCCGCCCGCTGTACCGCCGCCTGCAGCGCGGCCGCCTGCGCGAGCAGGTCGCCGGTACCGTCGCCGGGCAGCGGTACCACGCTCGCCTGCCGGCCAGCGGCGCGCAGCCGGGCGGCCAGGCCGGCCAGCGACCCGGTGTTCCCGCCGTACCCGGGGACCAGCAGCACCGGCCCCGGCCGTGCCTGATCGGGCCGGCCGCCGGCGCCGGGCCCGGCCCGCCGGTGTACCAGCACCCACCCGCCGGAGACCAGTCCGATCAGCACGACAGCGGCGAGCACGCCGAGCAGTAGCGCGCGGCGGCGGGGACTCATGCCTCTATCGTGCCCGCCTCCACTCGACCGTGGGCCGCAGCTTCTCCACCTCGGCCCGGTGCTTGTACCGGTCGGCGATCGCGTACAGCGAGGTGAGCAGGGTCTCGGAGAGCAGGTGCGGTTGCAGGCCGAGCTCGACCAGCCCGGTGTGGGTCACGTTGTAGTAGTGCGACTCCAGCTCGACCCGCGGGTTGGCCAGGTGCTCCACCTGTACCGCGTCCGGGTGCAGGTCGGCGACGACCTTGGCGATCTCCAGAATCGACATCGACTCGGTCATCTGGTTGAAGACCCGGAACTCGCCCGCGGTCGGTGGATTCTCCGCCGCGATCCGGATGCACTCCACCGTGTCCCGGATGTCGATCAGCCCGCGGGTCTGCCCGCCGTCACCGTAGACGGTCAGCGGCCGGCCGAGCGCGGCGAGGATGACGAACCGGTTGAGTACCGTACCGAAGACCGCGTCGTAGTCGAAGCGGGTGGCGAGCCGGTCGTCCAACGCGGTCTGGTCGGTCTGCTGCCCGTACACCACGCCCTGGTTCAGGTCGGTGGCGCGCAGCCCCCAGGCCCGGCAACAGAACTCTATGTTGTGGCTGTCGTGCACCTTGGACAGGTGGTAGAAGGAGCCTGGCCGCTTCGGGTACAGCACCCGGTCCGACCGTCCTTTGTGGACGACATCGAGCCAGCCTTCCTCGATGTCGATGTTCGGCGTGCCGTACTCGCCCATGGTCCCGAGCTTCACCAGGTGGATGTCCGGGTTGGTGTCGGCGATGGCGTACAGCAGGTTGAGCGTGCCGACCACGTTGTTGGTCTGGGTGTAGACGGCGTGTGCCCGGTCGATCATCGAGTACGGCGCCGCGCGCTGCTCCGCGAAGTGCACCACGGCATCGGGTCGGAACTCGCGCAGCATCCGGTACGTGAACTCGGCATCGGTGAGGTCACCGACGTAGACCGGCAGGTCGTTGCCGCTGTGCTCGCGCCAGGTCCGGACCCGGACCGAGAGCGGCTCGATGGGCACCAGGCTCTGCACGCCCAGTTCGTGGTCGTACTGCCGCCGCACGAAGTTGTCCGCGATGCCGACGTCGTGGCCCTTCGCCGACAGGTGTAGTGCCGTGGGCCAGCCCAGGTAGCCGTCACCTCCAAGGACGAGGATCCGCATGCCGAGGCGCTCCTTCCCGCCGGCGCAAAGGGTGCCGGCCCGTAGGGGTGTCAGGGTCGATCATTACCCGCCACCCTATGCGCCGCACCTGAAGCTGCGCCGCATAGGCTGGGTGGGTGCTGATAAGGCGGGTGCGGCGGGTACATTTGGTGCGCTTCGCGCGGTATGCGGCCGGTTCGCTGCTCGCGTCCGCGACCAGCGCGGTGGTCTTCTGGGTGGTCTTCCACCTGGGCGGCGGGCCGGTGTTGACGAGCGTGACCACCTTTCTCGCCGGTGCCGTGGTCAACTTCTCGGCCAACCGGTTCTGGACCTGGCAGCGACGTGTCCGCGCCGGCCTGTCCGGCGACGCGTTCCGGTTCGCGGTACTCGCCGTCGTCACGGCCACCGCTGCGACGGCGGTGGCCCGGGCGACGAACCTCTACGCGCCACGCTCCGCGGTACTCGCCGACCACCTGGCGGTGGTGGTGGAGGCGAGCTATTTCGCCACCTACGCGACGCTGTTTCTGGTCAAGTTCGTGTTGCTGGACCGGGTGGTGTTCGCGTCCCGGCCGGGGCGGCGGGACCGCTCGCGGGCCCAGGTGGAGAAGACCACCCGGGTGTAGCGCCAGCCATAGCTCAGGTTGCGCCCCTTCTTGCTGGTACCGCCGGAGCGCTGGCGCATCGTCATCGGCCGCTCCACCACCCGGTAGCCCCGGCGCAGCACGCCGATCAGCAACTCGGAGGACTGGTACTGCGGCTGGGTGAGGGTCACCTCGGCGGTGACCTCCGCCCGCATCGCCCGGAAGCCGAACGAGGTGTCGGTCACCCGGTGCCGGGTGAGCAGGGTCACGATCAGCGCGAAGACCCGGGTTCCGAGCCGGCGCACCCGGTCGGTCGATTCGTTGGCACCCAGCGCCCGGGAGCCGGTGACGAAATCGGCCTCGCCGCAGATCAGCGGTTCCAGCAGTGCCGGCAGCTCGGCCATGTCGTACTGGCCGTCCGCGTCGGTGGTCACGATGTACCGGGCGCCGTGTGTGCGGGCCAGGTGGTACCCCAGGCGTAGCGCGGCGCCCTGGCCACGGTTCACCGGCACCGCGCAGACGTACGCGCCGCTGTCCCGGGCCACCTCGGCGGTACGGTCGCCGCCGCCGTCCACCACCACCAGTGCGGCCAGTCGCTGCCCGCAGCACTGTTCGGGTACCGACGCCAGCACCGGCCCGATCCCGCGCTCCTCCTGGTAGGCGGCGATGAGCACCACGACCTCGGGGAGATCCGGTTCCCCATAGCGCTGTGCGAACTCCGCAAGCGCCGCCTCGTCGGCCGGCTCGGGGAAGGCGGGTGCCGGCTGCGGCGCCGGCCGGCGGCGCAGCAGGCCGGTCGCTCCGAGCACCCCGGCAACCGGCAGCAGCACGTACCCCGGCAGCTGGTACCGCCAGCTGAACTCGAACAGGTCGGCGAAGAACAGCACCGCCACCGCGGAGCCGAGGAAGAGCAGGGCCGGCGCGCGCTGCTGCGAGCGGCGCAGCGCACCCGCCAGTGCGGCGAGCATGGACAGCGCTATGACCGGCCCTGGGGTGGTGCCCAGGTGCATCTGGTACCAGCGCAGGAACCGGCCGACCGGGACCACGACGGTCGGGTCGCCGCCGCCGTACTGATCGGTCAGCTCGGTGATCGACTCGACGGTGACCAGCGGCGGGTAGGTCGGGTAGAAGGTCTGGAACCGCCACCGCTCGGTCCACGCGTCCGGATTGGTCCAGGTTGGCCGGCCCCACTGGAAGACCTGGACCGCATCGGCGAGCACTGCCCGGGCCACGTCCAGCGGCTGGCCCCGGATGACCCGCATATTGAAGTCGTTGAGCCGCTTGCTCGGGTTGCTGCCGTCCGGCGGTTGGTAGGTCGACAGCGGCGAGCTGGGGTCATGCGCCCACCAGTCCGGACCGGCGCGCTTCTCCGCCGGCATGGCCGGGCACAGCCACACCTCGTAGTAGGGCGGGTTGAGCTTGTTGCAGTCGGCGACCGGGGCCAGCCGGCCGTACATCGTGACGCCAGCGACCCCGGTCAGGTCGTACCGGCCGGTGAAGTGGTGGTACCAGGTGGCGTACCCGAGGACCGGAAGCGCGAAGCTGGCGACGGCGAGACCGGTCAGCAGGATCCGGGTACGCCAGCCGCGCGCCACCAACGCGACGAAGGCGACGAGTGGGATGAACATCGGCTCGCCGACCTGGCGTACCGTCACCGCCGCGCCGAGCACTAGCCCGGCGGCGAGGACCCGGCGCCAGCCCACCCGGGGGCGGCCGGGCCCGACCGGCCAGGCGAGCACCGCGAGCGCGGCGACCAGCATCGCCTCGAACAGGGTGTCCGCCATGAGGTTCTGCTCGATCTGCACCTGGTACGCGTCCAGCAGTACCGGCGCCACGCCCAGGGCGGCCAGCCACCGCCAGGCACCCAGCCGCATCGCCAGGGCGTACCCGACCGCCGCCATGGCCAGCGCGAGCGCGTGCTGGACGACGACCGCCACGAACAGGTTGCCGATCGCCAGCACCGGCTTGAGCAACAGGATGTCGTACCCGACCGGGTTCTGCCCGGTCGGGTCGAGGCTGGGCAGCTTGTAGAGGTAGGTGGCGAGCGAGTCGGTGAAGAAGATGGCCGGCCGGTACGCGATGCTGGCCAGCACGCGCAGTGCCAGGCCGAACGTGAACAGGACGAGGAACAGCCAGTGCCGCCCCGCTGCGCGGACCAGCCTCATCTGGGACGGAACTCGTCCCAGACGCCGGCCAGGCCGACCGGCAGCGGTACCGATGGGTGGTAGCCAAGCGACGCGGCCCGCTCGATGCTCACCAGTACCGCCGGCATCTCGCCCGGTTTGGCCGGCACGTGGCGTACCGGCACCGGGCAGCCGGTCGCCTTCTCCACCGCCTCGATCAGCTCCAGTACCGTCACCGACTCCCCGGAGCCGATGATCAGCGGGCCGGTGTGCCCGCAGCGCCAGGCGACCAGCAGCCCGGCCACCACGTCGTGCACGTGGACGAAGTCGCGTCGCTGCCCGCCGCTGCCGTAAACCTCGATAGTGCTACCGTCGCGGATCGCCCGCATCAGCCGCGGTACCACACTGTCCTTCTCCGCCATCCCGGGCCCGTACACGTTGGTCAGCCGCAGCGCGCAGGTGGCCATCCCGTACCCGCCGGCGTAGCCGGAGAGCAGCATCTCGCCGGCGGCCTTGGTGGCGCCGTACGGGGTCAGCGGGCGCAGTGCCAGCTCCTCGTGGATGCGCTGCCCACCCACGTCGCCGGTGACCGCGTTGGTCGATGCCATCAGGAACCGGGGTACCCCGCGCAGCCGGCACAGCTCCAGCAGCCCGGCGGTCGCCTGGACGTTGACCTCCTGGACGGTTGCCGGATCGCGCAGCGAGCCGAGCACCGACGTGACCGCGGCGAGGTGGACGACGCCGGTCAGGCCAGGCGCGACCGCCGCATCGCGTACCGCCGGGTCGCGCAGGTCGCCGGTGACTTCCCGGACATCCGGGATACCCGCCGGGCGCCGGTCCGTCACGGTGACCTCGGCGCCGGCGTCGACCAGGCCCGCGACCACGGACCGGCCGATGAAACCGGCGCCTCCGGTCACCAGCAGGCGCTGCCCGGACAGCTCACCAGACATCGGACAGCGGGGACGCGATCGCCCGGGGCGCCCTGTCGGCCAACTGCGGTCTGCCCTGCTCGGGGCTCTGGTCGGGGGTCACGGCGACCAGCCTACGACAGGCTCAGGAGCTGGCTTCCAGGCCGGCCCTAGATCCGGCGCCGGCCGGTGGTCTGGTAGTCGCGCAGCACCCGCTCGATCAGCTCGACGGTACGGTCGGGTGGCTCGGCCTCCAGACACAGCCGCTCCATCGCCACCGCGTACGGCTCCACATCATCGCGCTTGTCGAGGTAGAGCGCGCTGGCCAGCTGCTCGACGTAGACCACATCGGGCAGGTCGTCGGCCGGGAAGCGCAGGATGCTGAAACTGCCACCGGCGGCCGCGTAGCCGCCGGCCCGGAACGGGATCACCTGCAGCTGGACGTTCGGCAGTTCGGAGATCTCAAGCAACGCCTTGAGTTGCGCGAGCATCACGTCGGTACCGCCGATCGGCCGGCGCAGCGCCGCCTCGTCCACCACCGCCCAGAACTGGGTCGGTGGTTCGCGGGTAAGCAGATCCTGCCGGGCCACCCGCAACCCGACCCGGCGATCGATCTCCGCCTCAGGCGCCCGGCCGAAACTGAGCAGCACCACGGCGCGCGCGTACTCGGCGGTCTGCAGCAACCCGGGCACGAACTGCACCTCGTAGCTGCGGATCAGCGAGGCGGCCGCCTCCAGGCCCAGGTAGGACTGGAACCAGCTGGGCAGCACGTCACCGTACCGGTGCCACCAGCCGGGGCTGTTCGCCTCCCGGGCCAGCGCGAGCAGCCGCGCCCGCTCCTCCTCGTCGTCGACGTCGTACAGGGTGAGCAGGTCGGCCACGTCGCGTTCCTTGAAGCTGACCCGGCCGAGCTCCAACCGGCTGATCTTCGACTCGGAGCCCCGGATCGCGTAACCGGCGTCCTCGCGGGTGATGCCGTGCGCCTCACGCAGCCGGCGCAGGTGCGCGCCGAGCAGCATCCGCCGGACGGTCGGACCGCCGGTCGCGCCACCTTCGGGCTGCGTCGTTGTCATGGCGTCGAAAAGCATCTCAGTTCACCGCCCGCGATGGCAACGTGACACCATTCTGTGATGGCTGCGGGCGAGGTACGCGACGGAGTGTCGCTGACCAACCTGGATCAGGCGCTGTTCGACGGCGCAGCCGCGAGCAAGCGGGATCTGGTGGACTACCTGGACCGGATGCGCGACCGGATCCTGCCGGTGCTGCGCGACCGGCCGCTGTCAGTGATCCGGGTGCTGCGCGGCCAGGCGCCGTTCATGCAGAAGAACCTGCCCCGGTACACCCCACCATGGGTGCGCTCGGTACAGGTGTGGGCCGAATCCTCCCAGCGCGAGATCTCCTACGCACTCGCCGACGATCGCCGGACGCTGCTCTGGTTCGCCAACCAGAGGGCGGTCGAGTACCACCCGACCCTAGTCTGTACCGGCGACTGGGCGCACCCCACGCACCTGGTGATGGATCTCGATCCACCCGCCGGCGAGCAGACCTTCGGCCAGGTGGTGGGCGCCGCCCTCCTGGTACGCCGGGCGCTGGCTGAGGCGGGGCTCGCCGGGGTGGTGAAGACCAGTGGCGCCAAGGGCGTGCACATCTTCGTACCGTTGGCCGGGCAGCCGAGCCTGGAGGAGGTGGCGGCGGCCACCCGGGCGCTGGCCGCGCGGGCCGAGCGGATCGAACCGGCGTTGGCCACCACCGCATTCATCCGCGAAGACCGCGGCGGCAAGGTGTTCCTGGACTCGACCCGGGCCGGTGGCGCGACGGTTGTGGCGGCGTACAGTCCGCGGGCACGGCCGGGGACGCCGGTCTCCTTCCCGGTACGGTGGGACGACCTGGACCGGGTACACCCCCGGGACTTCACCGTCGCGACCGCGCCGGACCTGATCGGCGATGGCGATCCGTGGGCGGAGCAGATGCCGGAGCCGCAGGCGCTGCCGGAGGATCTGGTCGCGGAGGGCAGGACCATTCCGGTGGCCCGGGTACAGGCGATGCACGAGGGCAAGCGGCGGGCGCGCGCCCGGCGTGCCGAGGGCTGAACCCGGGCGGTGCTGCGGCCTAGTGGCTGCCGACGTTGCCGATGATGTCGTGCTCGACCGACATCCGGGGCCCGGTCGGGCGCAGCGCGCCGAAGACGCCTTCCCAGAGGATCATCTGCAGAGCGCGTGCGGTGATCACATCCAGCGTGGTGCGGGTACCCTCCGGCAGCTCACAGGTGATGGTCTGCCGATCGTGGTCGATGATGCCACGCACCTCGACCTCGGCCGAGCCTCCAGTGGGGTCGGGAAACCGGACGGTGAGCACGTCGTGCGGGAGGGGAGCGTCCATCATGCCGCCACTTCTGCGGGGTGTGAGCGGGGGGCGGGGGTATCGGTGCTGGCGCGCAGCACCACGTACTCGGCGGATACGGTATCGACGACGGTGGCCATCCCGGCCGAGCACCGGTAGGTCGTCATCACGCCACGCTGCGACGCCGCGTCGACCACCCCGGGGCGCCAGGCGCCGTAGCGGTGGACCCAGACCGGGTCGCCGTGGCGGTACGTGTTCGCCGGTGCCACCTCGGCCTCGGGGCGCTCCTCGGGCCGGCTCCCCGGGGG
>JAFMQQ010000491.1 GCA_017354595.1 Micromonosporaceae bacterium | reverse complement strand
GCGGTGGCACGGGCGGTGGACCTGACCGCGCTGCGGCTGCGCGCCGCGCTGGGCCGGTTGGTCCGGGGCGCCGATCCGGTACTCGTGGAGAGTGTGGCCCGGTACGCCGACACCGCGCTGCTGTGCGCGTTGGTGCTCGCGGTCTCAACGGCGCCCGCCGTACCCGACCGCCGGCTGGCCATCGTGCTGGCGGCCGGCCGGGACCGGGTGCCCGGCTTCCCCGCCTCCCGGCTGACCGACCCGGCTGGCCCGTGGCAACTGGCCTGGCCGGACGCGACCGAGCTGGGTGGCGATCCACAGTGGACAGGGCAGCGGATCAGGTTGCGGGTACCGGAGTTGTGGCTCGGTCCGGGCGGCTGGCCCGCGCTGTGGGCGCGCGCCGCCCGGCACGCCAAGCGCACCGCGAGAGCATAGGCGTCCACTGTGGACGCCGGCCACGGCGGGCCCAGTGCTACGGAGGCACAGGGCTACGGGGTGACCGCCCGGGCGCGGAGCCGCTCGATGACCCCCGGCGGCGGCCAGGATCGCAGCCGGTACCGCTCCGGCACCAGATCCGCCTCCGGCTCCAGGTCGACCTCGCGCTCCAGCACCGACCAGGACACCGTGAAGACGTTCCGGCTCCGGTCAACGAAGCGGACGAACTCCGCCCGGGGCAGCAACGTGTCCACGCCCTCCCCCCAGACCGAGTAGCTGGAGACCGAACCGTCGGGCCCCGCGGTCGCGGTGTACGTGGCGACGAAGACATCGATGGCGTCGCGTTCGTACCGGTCGCGCAGCCAGTTCTGCTGGCTGGCGTACTCGCTGGAGGCGAGGACCAGCTCGGACCGGTGCACGGCGGTCGCGGCCGGGTGGTCCTCCGCCGCCGGGTACGGCACCACCTTGCCGTACGGGTCCACTGTGTACGCCTGCGGCGAGATCGGCCGCACCGCGTCGGTGTACCACTTCTCCACATGCGCCAGCAGCTCGCCGATCGACTCGGGCGCGTCCGCGGTCACCACCAGCGTGTTGTGGTCGGGGATGAAGGCGACCGGCCGGCCACCCACGTGTGGCGCCAGCCCGGAGAGCCAGCCGTCAAGCAGCAGCCGGGAGACGAAGTATGCCTCGCCATCCTCGACGAACCGCAGCACCGCGTTGCCCCGCAGGTCGGGCTCGAGGTCGGGCGGTGGACCCGCCAGCCGTTCCAGGTTGGCCCGGGCGGTGTCGAAGATCTCGGTCACCGGTACGCCCCAGTCGCGCGCCCGGTCCTGGGTCACGTACATCATGCTGGTCGGCTGGTCGACGACGACCATCTCCTGAACGAACGGGAAGACCGGCCGGGCCAACGGCCCGACCTGGCGCCGGTCGGCGTCCAGGGCGTAGGTCACCACCCGCAGCACCGGGCGCAGCGCCGGCCTCGCCACCGACCAGACGTCCAGCAGCTCCTCCGGCGCGACCAGACTGTTTACCAGCGAAGCGATCCGGCCTTTGCGCTCATCGGCGTCGGCGCCCTGGCACTCCCGGAACACGTTGGCCAGGAAGATGGTGCCGTTGTCACCGCCGGGATGGACCCGGAAGATCACAGCGAACCGCTCCGGGTCGTACCGCACCTCGGCCACGCCCTGGGCGCGCGCCGCGGCCATCACCTGCCGCGCGAAGCGGTCGCGTGGGGAACCGCCGAACCTGTCGAGCAAACCCACCCAAGCACCGTAGCCGAATCGGTCACCTCCCGGCGGCCCGCGTCACTGCGGTTTCTCAGGTACGGCTGGAATCATGTACGGGTGACCCTGCGTGTCGAGTTGCTTCCGATCAGGGTCGGCCGGGTGGAGTACCGCATCGCTGAAGGCCGTCGAGGAAGGACGACGAAGTGACCATCGCACTGCACTGGCTAAGCCAGTTCCCGGTCGGCGTGATCTACGTCGTGGCGGTGCTCTTGGTCGCGGGCGAGACGGCGACGCTGCTCGGTCTGGTGCTGCCGGGCGAGATCACCCTGATCCTGGTCGGCTTCCTCTGTTACGAGGGCATCCTCCGGCTCAGCGTGGCGGTGCCGGTGATGCTGGCGGCCGGTCTGGTCGGCGACTCCCTCGGTTTCGCGCAGGGTCGGCGCGACGGGCCACGGCTGCGGGACGGCCGGTTGGGCCTGTGGGTCGGGCCGCGGCGGTGGGCGCGGGCCGAACGGATGTTCCTCCGGTACGGGCGCCGCGCGGTCTTCTTCGCCAGGTTTCTCGGCTTCGCCCGTACTCTGGTCCCCCGGCTGGTCGGCATGGCCGGCATGCGGTACCGGTACTTCCTGCCGATCGATGCCTTCGGGGTGCTGGGTTGCGTCGGCGGCACCCTGACCGTCGGGTACCTCGCCGGGCGCTCGTACGCCACCGTCGCGGATCGCTTCGGCCAGGCCAGTAGCGCGGTGCTGATGCTGCTCGGGGTGATCGTCGCGGTGATCCTGATCGGCCGGTACCTGGGCCGGCATCCCGACCCGGTCGCGGCGTTCGGCGCCCGGCTGGCCGCCTGGCGCCCGCTGCGCGTCGCGGCACGGGCGTACGAGGCCGGCTTCCACGCGCTGACCCGGCGGCTCGGGGTGGGTGGCGCGGTGGCCGTCAACGTGGTCACCGGGGTGCTGGTGCTCTTCGGCATCGGGTACGGGCTGGCCAGCGTGGTGGGTCCGCTGGTCCGGCACAGCGGGCTGCCACTGGTCGATCCGTTGGTGAGCCGCTGGCTGGTACACCGCCAGCAACCCAGCACACTGCACGCGGCCCGGGTCACGCTCTCGGTGCTGCGGGGCAAGTACCTGATCCTGCTCGTCGGCTTGGTGGCGTTGGCGTTGAACTGGCGCTCCCGGGTCTGGCGCGCGGACCTGCTCGGTGTGCTGGGTACCGTCGGCGCCTTCATCCCGCTGGTGCTGATCTCGCTCGCCACGAACTGGGCCGGCCCGGCCAGCACCGGCCCCGTCCCGGGCTTCTTCCCCAACCAGACCGCGGTGGTCTGCGCCAGCCTCGGCATGCTCGCCTGGCTGCTGGGGCGGCGGTTCGGCTGGGCTGCCGGCGCGGCCGCGTGGACCGGCGCGGCGGGCGGCGCGATCCTGGTCGGTGCGGCCCGGATGTACCTGGGCTGGAGCTGGCCGAGCCAGACGATCGCCGCGATGCTGCTCGGCGGACTCTGGGTGCTGGTCTTCGTCGTCGCCTGGCACACCCGGGACCGGATCCGGTCGGATCAGTCTCCGGTCAGCGCATCGGCCAGCTCACAAGTCAGCCCACACGTCAGCTCGCCGATCAGTTCGCCCCGGTAGTATCGCGGGGAACGGAGAGACCGCGATGGATGTGCATACCGAAATGCTGGAACTACTGGGCGCCTGGGCCCTGGATGCCTGCGAGGCGGAGGAGAGCGCCGCCGTCGAGGCGCACCTGGCCGGTTGCGAGATGTGTGCGGCGGAGGCGCGCCGGTTGCGCTCCGCCGCCGGCTGGCTGGCAGCTGACCAACCGGCCGCACCCCCCGCCCAGCTGCG
>JAFMQQ010000008.1 GCA_017354595.1 Micromonosporaceae bacterium | reverse complement strand
CCAGCGGTCAGCGCCGCCGGATCCGCCGGTCTGCGTGGCGGTTCGGCCAGCGCCGCCTGGCTGGGATCCAGGCCAGCGGTCATCGCGCAGCCGCCGGTGGCAGCGGGCGGCCGTGACGCAGGCTGATCTCATGCCGTACGCCGTCCAGCGCGATGACCATCTCCTCCTCGCCATGGCGCAGCCGGCAGGCCGGGTTGTCCAGCGCGAGCCGCTCGACGGGTCGGCCCTCGCCATCCAGGTCGGCCGGCTGACCGTCTACAGTGAACGGTCCGGACCAGCCGAGGTCGAGCTCGGGCCCGCCGGGCGGGGTGAACCGTACCCGCGCCGGGTGAAACCGCGGCGGCGGTAGGGCCTCGACGAACTCCTGGAACGTACCGTGCGTCGACCGGCGACCAACGGTACAGACCCACGCCGTGCCGGTACCCGCCGGACGCAGCGACTGCCAGGCCTCGGGGCCTTCGGTGACCGGCTCCGCCCCGCCCTCGGTGGCCAGCGCGACGTAGCCGTCGCCGACCCGGCCCGCGATCCAGTCGCCGCGCGCGGTCCACTCGTCGAGGTGGGCGATCGGGAACCAGGCGTGGGTATGGCCGACCGGGTCGCCGGCCGGGATCTGGTACACCGCGAGGACGGTGCCACCCACCTGGCGTACCCGGGGCAGGATCCGGTTGCCCGCCCACGCGTTGGGCCGCGCCGAGGGTGAACAGGACGCGTTCGGCGGGTGGGTGACGAAGACCTGCGCCTCCGGTCCGAGCGTGGCGCCCCAGATGTGCTCCTGCAGCCCGGGCAGGCCGACCCGGTACTCCTGCACGCTCGCGAGCATCACGTCGGGGGTGCGGTAGATGACCGCGTCGGATCCGTAGGCCCGGTCCAGCAGGTCATGGGCGAACCGGTACTGGCCGCGGTAGCTCTGCCGGCCGTACCACTGCTCGGCGGTGTCACCGGCCACCGCGCAGATCGCCTCGGGGACCGCGTACCGCCGCGCGGTGGCCAGCACCGTCGCCGGGAGCACGGCGTCGTTGAGCGCGCCGACACCGAAGCACAGCCACATGATGGGCGCCGTCTCCTCCAGCCGGGAAGAGCGCAGCGTCTGCACATACGAGCGGCCGTGCGCCGCGCCGTGGATACCGTGCCACGAGTTGGCGGCGAGGCTGAACAGCACCCGGTCGGCGAGGCCGGCGGCCAGTTCGGCCAGCGCGGTGTCGGTGGTGAATTCGGCCAACGAGACCAGGGCGAGGGTATCGATCGCGAGGTACGCGTTGGAGTCGAACTCGCTGAAGCCACCGGCCAGCCGGCGCTCGATCCACTCGCGGGCCAGCCCCCGACCGTGTTCGGCGTGCTTGGCGCCGCTCCAGCCGGTGTTGCCGAAAGTCTCGTCAGCCAACGCCTCACCCGCGAGCGTCTCCGCGGTGTGCCAGACGAGCTGGTGATTCTCGGTGAAATAGCACATCGCGTCCAGGCCGGGCTGGTCGATCCAGTACTTGAAGGCGAGCAGCGCCTCCCGTACCCGGTCGCGCAGGCCGGGTTCCCATCCCGGTGCCGGTACCCGGTGCCACAGGTTGAGCAGACCCACCGCCTCGAAGTCGGCACAGTCGGCCCGCTCGGTGAGCATCCGCAGGGCACCGGCGAGCCCGGTACCGGTGACCGGCGCGCCGTGCAGCGTCCACCGGGCCAGCTCGCCGGCGCTGGTACCGGGCCGGCCCGCGACATGCTCCAACAGTTCGCGCCGCCACCGGGTACGGTCGCCTTCCGGCCGGGCCCGGTAGAGCGCGGGCAGCACGGCCACCGGGTAGGACCGGTACACCGGGGCGCGATCGTCGTCGAGAGCGACCCGCAGCGCACCCGCGCCGGTGGAGAGCATGGACGCGGATCCGACCTCGTCGTCACCGGCCGCCACGGCCAGCCGCACGCTCGTCCGGCCACCGGTCAGTCGCACCCGCGTCGGCTCGGCCGGCCCGCCGGTCCACCACACCCGCAGCCGCACACCGGCCGGCCCGGTCAGCGGTACCTCGGGACCGGGGCTCCCCCAGCGCGCCACACCCACCGCGTCGAGCAGCTGTTCCGCGGTGGCGCTGGCGTACTCGTCGGCGCCAGCACTCGGAATCACCACCCGCACCGGTAGCCCGTCCACACGCAGCCGGAGCACCTGGCGGCACTCCCGGAACGCGACCTGCCAGGAGGCGACCAGCAGCGTCGAGGTACGCGACGGGAGCCACACCCGGACCTCGTGCTCGACAGGCTCCATATAGGACACTGTGTCGGACTGGGCCACCGGTACACCGTCGTGGAACAGTACGGTCGGCCCGGTGCTGGCCAGCCGGAGCGTGCGCCACTCCGCCTGGTCGACCTCGAGCACGGTCGCCGCGAGGGCGAGCCGGTACTCGGGTGTGAAGCAGAACGCGCTCCAGTCGACCAGCCCGTCCGCCTCAGTGTGCAGCCGCTGCCAGGTGCCGTCGTGCGGCCGGCCGGTGGGTCCCAGGTAGCGCACCGGCCCGCCCTCACCGACCGGCTGCTCCGGTGGGTCCGGGCGCAGCGGCCGGCGCCGGTACAGGGTCTGTTTCAGCGGCGTCACGTCGGGCCCGTTGGTCAGTCGCCACCGGCCCTGCCCGCCCCACGGCGAACCGTCCGCGGCCACGCTCTGGTGCAGGTCGTCCGCCGGCTCACTCCAGGCCGGTGTGACCAGCCAGTCGAGTACCGTCCCCCGGCCGTCCAGGCGGTGCACGGTGCGGTTGGTGACCGGGGTGTCCATTGCCGCGCCTACCTCAGTCCGGTGTTCGCGATGCCCCGTACGATGTGCCGCTGCAGTACCAGGAAGATGATGACCACCGGCAGCATGCTGACCACCGACATCGCGAGGATGTAGTTGAACGGCACCACCAGCTCGCTGTTGAACTGCGCCAGCGCCACCGGAAGCGTGTACTTGTCCTGGTCCTGACTGATGATCAGCGGCCAGAGGAAGTCGTTCCACCGCCAGATCACCGAGAAGATGGTCAGCACCGCGATCGGCGCGCCGCACAGCGGCACGATGACGCGAAGGAAGATCCGGAACTCACCCGCACCGTCGATACGCGCGGCCTCGATCAGGTCGTCCGGCAGTCCCAGCATGTACTGGCGGAGCAGGAACACACCGGTCGGCGTGGCGGCGGGTGGGATGATCAGCCCCCACAGCGAGTTCACCAGGTGCAGCGAGGCGGCCACCTGGTACACCGGGATGAGGATGATCTGCAGCGGAATCATGATGGTGCCCAGAGTCACCAGGAACAGGAAGTTCCGCCCGCGGAAGTTGTATTTGGCCAGCCCGTACGCGGCCATGGTGTTGATGGCGAGAGTCAGCACCGTGGCCCCGACCGTCACCAGCACACTGTTCTTCAGGTATGTGGTGAAGTGGAAGCTCTGCAGCGCGCCGCTGTAGTTCGCCGTACTCAACGAGTGTGGCAGCAGTGCCGGCGGCCGCTGCGCCAGCTCGGTCTGCGTCTTGAAGGAAGACAGTGCGGCCCAGACCACCGGAGCCAGCACGAGAATCGAGAGCGCGACCAGCAGCGCGTAGGTCAGCACCCGGCCGGTCGCCGGCGGCCGCCCGCCTCCGGCGGAGGTCCACGTGCTGGTCTGCCGCGCACCGCCCCGATCGGTTCGGGCGCGAGTCTGGGAAGCCGTCATGCCGCGGACCGCCGGCGGTTGTACAGGAAGTTGATGGCGGTCAGGCCGAAGATCGTGCAGAAGAGAATCACCGACCCGGCCGAGGCGAGTCCATAGCGGATCGGCGACTGGAAGGCGTGCATGTAGATGTACTGCACAATCAGCGTGGTCGCGCCGACCGGACCGCCACCGGTCAGCGTCCAGATGAAGTCGAACGCCTGGAACCCGGTGATCATGCTGAGAATCACCACGACCATTGTGGTGGGTCGCAGCAGTGGCAGGGTCACCGACCGGAAGCGCTGCCAGCGGGAGGCACCATCGATCATCGCTGCCTCGTGGTAGGTCGGGTCGATGCCCTGCAGTCCGGCGAGCATGATCATGGTATAGAAGCCGACGTGCGTCCACACCCCGACGAAAATCACCACGACCGTGGCGAGCGTACCGTCGACCAGCCAGCCCGGCTGGCCCAGCCCGATGCCGCGCAGCACCGTGTTCGCCAGCCCGTTGTTGCGGTCGAAGATCCAGCCCCAGACCAGCCCGACCACGACCGGCGACAGCAACACCGGCAGGAAGAAGATGGCCCGGAACACGCCACGGCCACGGATCCGCTGGTCGAGCAGGACGGCGAGCCCGATCGAGGCCACCGTGACGAGGACGACGAAGCACACCACAAACACCACGGTCGCGCGGGCCGCGGACCAGAAGTCGGCATTGTCAACCAGCTCCTGGTAGTTGGCGCCGCCGACGTACCGGAAGGTGCGACCGTTGGTGCTGTCGTACAGGCTGATGTTGAAGTTGTTGAGCGCCGGATAGATGATGAAGACCCCGAAGATCAACATGTTCGGCAGCACGAAGAGGTACGGCGCCACCCGCTGGTTCATCGGTGTGGTCCGCCGGCGCCCTTTCCGGCCCGGGGCGTACCCTCCCGGGGCGCGCCGGAGCGTACCACTACCGCTGCCGGTAGTGGCACGCCGCCTGCGCGCGACGAGCGTCACTTCACGCCCTCGAGCGCCTTCTGCGCCGCTGCGCGGATAACGGTGACCGCCTGTTCCGGCGTGTCCTTCCCGGCCAGCACCTTGGCCAGCTCGTCCCGAGCGGCATTGGCGGTGTCGCTGAACGCCGGGCTGTAGTTGTTGGCGAAGGTGTCGGCCGGCGTCTTCTGGATCTCGCTGAGGAACACGTTCATGTCGGTACTGCGCGACGGGTAGGTGATGCCCGAGGAGATCAGGTCCTTGCGCGTGGGTAGGAACGCCGCCTGCTGGCACATCTGGGTCTGCGACTTCGCCGAGTTCATCCAGGCGATGAACTGCGCCGCCAGCGCCTGGTGCTTGCTCTGCTTGAACGAGACCATGAACTTGCCGCCCGGATAGCCACCACAGCGCTCCTGGCACGCGTTGGGCGCGGCCGCCCAGGTGAACTTGGCGTCCTTGGCGAACGCGCTGACCTGCCAGTTGCCGCTGATGTACACCGGCACCTGCCCGGCCAGGAAGACGTCGTTGGCGCCCTTGTACTTCGAGCCGGCCTGCAGCCAGACGTCCTTGGGCATGGCGCCGGAGTTGTTCAGGTCGGCGAACTCCTTGATCGCGGCCAGGGCCTTCGTCTGGTCCAGGCCGACCTTGCCGTCGGCGGTGAAGTAGTCGGTGCCGAACTCGCTGAGCATGGTGGCGAACCGGTGCCCGGAGACGTCCATCGCGATCGCGTACTGGGTCTTGTTGACCTGCTGGACCTTCTTCGCTGCGGCGACCATCTCGGTCCAGGTCCACGGCTTCTGCTCGTCCGGCAACGGGACATTCGCCTTCTTAAATTGGTCCACATTGATCAGTGGACCGTTCATCGTCAGGTCGCTCGGCACCGCGAGCAGCTCGCCGTTCTTCCCGGTGGTGTAGGACTTGGCGCCGTCGACGAAGACCCCGTCCAGCGCGCTCTTCTGGTACTTGTTGAGGTCCAGCAGGTCATCGCGGAACGGGTCGATGTCAGAGAGGCGCGCGACGTCCGGTGCGTTGTTGCCGGACAGCCGCGCCTGCAGCGTCTGCTCCAGGTTGTCGAACGGGACGATCTGCAGATCGACCTGGATGCCGGTCTCCTTCTCGAAGCCGCTGATCAGGTTGCGGGTGGCCTGTTCGTCCGGGCCATCGGTGAAGTACACATAGGTGATCTTCTTGTCGTTCGCCTGCTGCGCGGTACCGGTGTCCGAACCGGTGCCGGGCGAGCAGGCGGCGAGCATGGCGGCGGCCAGCGCGGCCGCCGCCACGGTCGGGGTGGGGACTCGCATGATGGTTCTACCTCCTGAGTTGGGTAACGCTGAGCGAGTCGTGGTAGCCGAGTCGGCGGGATACCGACAGGGCCACGTCCGCTACCCGGGCAGGGATGACATCCGCCTTGTCCGCCATTCGCTCGCGTGGACCCGCGACACTGATCGCGCACACCGGCAGCCCGCGGTCGTCGCGCACCGCGGCGCCGAAGCACATGACATTGATCTCGTTCTCGCCGTCGTCCACTGCGTAGCCGCGCGCCCGGGTCTGGTCCAACTCGACCCGCAGCCGGCCGCGATCGGTGATGGTGTTCGCGGTCAGGCGCTCCAGGGAGAGCCGGTCGACCAGCGCGTCCGCCTCCCCTACCGGCAACGCGGCCAGGTATGCCTTCCCCAGCGACGTCGTATGCAGGGGACGTCGTACCCCGAGTAGCCGACGAACGGCGATGAGGTTGTCGGTGACATCCTCGTGTGCGATGTAGACCATCTGATCCCCGTCGCGCACCGCCAGCAGGGCCGCCTCCGACAACTCCGCGGACAGGTCGCGCAGGTGCGCCCGGGCGGCGACGAACGGATCGAAGGTTGCCAACGCGGCCATGCCCAGGGTCACGACCTGGCGGCCGAGGTGCAGCCGCTCGGCCGAGCCGTCCCAGTCCACGTATCCCCGGGTGCGGAGCAGCCCGACGATCCGGTACGTGGCGCTACGGGACAATCCCAGCTCATCCATGATCCGCGTCGGCGTCACCGGCCCTCCGCTGGACAGCATTTCGAGGATGGCCAGCCCCCGTTCGAGAGTTCCGGCGCGTCTGTCCACACCGGAGTCCGATCCCACTGGGTGCTCTGCCACCATCCTGGCAACCGCCTTGAGGCCCGATGAACGAGAAGCTGTGCCGATGATTGAGAGCACCGTACGATTCACCGGGACGCCGTGTCAACCATTGCGCTCGGGTTGGCGTCGATCGCGGCACGCCACATTCCCCGACCGGCCGGCCGGGTCGGTGTCGCGGAGCCGTCCGTCCGGAGTGGACAGACGCCGGTACGAAAGGAACGGTCATCGTGATCCTGGACAGCTTTCGACTCGACGGGCGGGTCGCGATGGTCACCGGCGGCAACCGTGGCCTCGGTGCGGCGTACGCGATGGCGCTCGCCGAGGCGGGAGCGGACCTGGCGCTGCTGTGCCGATCGGACCCGCAGGCCACCGCGGCGCGGATCGCGGCGACCGGCCGGCGGGTGGTACACGTGCCGGCCGACCTGGCCACGGCCGGCCCGGCCGAACTCGCAGCGGCGGTGGAGACCGTGGTCGAGCGGCTGGGCCGGCTCGACATCCTGGTGAACAACGCCGGGATCATCCGCCGCGCGCCGGCCGCCGAGATCACCGCGCAGGACTGGGACGAGGTGATGACGGTCGACCTCGACGCAGTGTTCCACCTCTGCCAGGCGGCCGGTCGGCTGATGCTCGCCCGTGGTGGTGGCCGGATCATCAACGTCGCCTCGATGCTCACCTTCCAGGGCGGCATCCGGGTCGCCGGGTACGCCGCCGCGAAGCACGCGGTGGCTGGGCTCACCAAGGCGCTGGCGAACGAGTGGGCGGCGGCCGGGGTCAATGTCAACGCGGTCGCACCCGGATACATCGCGACCGACAACACCGCGCCGCTTCGCGCCGACCCGGTACGTGCCGCCGCCATCAGCGACCGGATCCCGGCCGGTCGCTGGGGTACGCCCGAGGACCTGATGGGTGTGGTCGTGTTTCTCGCCTCGGATGCGGCCCGGTACGTGCATGGCGCAGTGATCCCGGTCGATGGCGGCTGGCTCGCCCGCTGACCATCCACATGCGACACTGTTCCCGCCGGGCGGTACCGGCGCGCCGGCCGGCACGCCGCGACTTGGCCGGCTTCGGTACCATGCCAGACGTCCACTCGTCTCACCGGGGAGACTCGCTCATGTCAACTCGCGCAGCTCGCACATTGATAGCGACGGTCGCCACCTCCGCTCTCGCGCTCGGCAGCCTGGTCGGCTGCTCCAGCAACGGCACCACGCAGGCAGGCTCGCATCCGGCACAGCAGAACCCGCTTGCCGCACTGGTCGCCGACGTCACGGGATCGCTGCGGAAGGCGGCCGACTCAACCGACAAGGTGACCTCGGTCGGCTTCACGATGACCACGACTACCAGCGGCGTGAAGGCCAGCGGGTCCGGCGCCATCGCGTTCCAGCCGTTGGCGATGGAGGTCGACCTCACCACATCCGCCACCGGCGCCACGACGATCCGCGTCGTCAACGACACCTTCTATGTGAAGGTACCCGCGGCACAGCGCGCGACCCTGCACGGCAAGACCTGGCTGAAGATGAGTCCAGGCAAGAACAGCCCGTTCAACTCCGTCAACCGTCAGGTGCAGGACATCAACCCGGTCCAGCAGGTGAAGACCCTGCTCGCGAGCGGGAAAGCCGTCGCTGTCGGGCAGGAGACCATCGACGGCGTGCCGACCGTGCACTACAAGGTGACCACCTCGGTCGATACCGCCCTCAGCCAGGTTGACCCGAAGGATCGCAACCTGGTCAAGGGCGTTTACGAACACGCCGGCGTCACCCAGATCACCACCGAGATCTGGATCGACGCGCAGTACCGGCCGCACCGCGCGCACGTCGTGACGGGCAGCCTGAGCGATACGACGATCGACTACCACAACTACAACGAGCCGGTGAAGGTCGACGTACCACCGGCGAGCCAGACTCAGGACCTGGACGCTCTGCTCCCGGGCCTGGGCCAGTAACCGTCGCCGAACCAGCGCGCCCTCTCCGGGCGATACCCGGAGGGGCGCGCTTTGGTGAATAGCGCACCGTCGTGATCCTCTTCCTGCTCGGGGTGCTGGCTTTCCAGTAGCGGGTTATGGGCCGGATCAACCGGTTCCGGGTGGGCATCACGGTGCTGTTGGCGGCTCTGGTACCGGTCGGCGCACTGGTACCAGCCGCCGTGGCGTACGGCATGCTGGCGCTGGCCGCGGTGAGTCTTGTCGTGGTGGAGTTCGTTCCACACACCGCCATGCACCGCGAGCTTCGCGATCTACTGGCGGCCGAAGAGCGCTAACGATGCGCCAGCGAATGCGCATGGTGAATCGGAACCATTCCAGTCGGAACTTACAGAGGCACAGCGCCTACCGCGACAGGCAACCATGTCGAATCGACGTCGCTCGTTTGTCAGCCGGGCGCCACCGGTCCAGGATGCAGGAACCGGCCGTCCCTCGACGCCGTACCGGCGTGGAACTGGAGTTACAGATGCGCAGACTCTTACGGGTGCTGCTGGCGGCAGCCGCTCTCACCACCATCGTGATCGGCGGTACCGCCGCCACGGCCAGCATCGCGGCGGCCGCGGTCTCGCCCGCCGACTGTACCGGGACCGTCCAGGTCACCAGCTTCACCTTCGACCCACCGGAGATCAGCCCGGGCGGCAGGTCGACCGCCACCCTGGTGCTGCAGAACTGCACCAGCACCGCAGTGACGGCACAGGCCATCTGGTTCGGCCAGTACAGCACCCCCGGTGTCAGCGGCATCCCGGCCGGCTGCCCGGCGATCGACCCGATCGTCATGACGGCGAACCTGGCACCCAACGGTACGGCCACCCAGACCGAGCCGTACCTCACCTTCTCCCAATGCACGGCGACCCACTTGGATGCGATCGTGAACCTGAGCGCCGGCGGTACCAGCCTGGGTCAGTTCAAAGCTCCGCTGACAATCGACCAGCCGACCTCAGCACCGGGCGCGTGCCAGGTGAGCTACACGCCCAATGTCTGGCCCGGCGGCTTCGTCGCAAACGTGACCATCACCAACACCGGTACCACCACCATCAATGGCTGGACGCTGGTCTTCACGCTCCCGGCTGGCCAGCACATCAACAACGGCTGGAACGTGCAGATCGTTCAGCCCGAGCAGACCGTGATCCTCACCAACGCGCCGTACAACGCCACGATCAATCCGGGCGCGAGCGTCCTGCTCGGGTTCCAGGGAACATGGACGACCAGTGCCGCGTCCCCGACCGCATTCACTCTCAACGGCGTGCCCTGCACAGTCGCCTGACAACGACGACCCTCCACTTCGGTCGGGCCACTGGCACGGTGGCCCGACCGCAGACCCGCTGGTGAACAATCGGCTACCCGGACAGTAGCCTGCCGCTATGCGCTTGATCGCGAACGTCCGGCGGGCGTCCGGTCGAACTACCGTCGAGCACGGCGCCGCGGTGCCCAACGCATGTATCGGCAAGGCACTCGACACGGGTGCGCGCGGCTGGTGGCGCCTACTCGGCCGGAGGGTGGACCTGGATGGCGCCCACCGGTGGCTGGACGCGCCGACCTGTGGTCCCGGTCCCGCCCGTACATCGTGTATCGCAGTCGGGACCCGCACTCGGCACCCGCGCGGCCAGCCGCGGTTGGGAACGTGTCCCCTAGCCGCTCGCGCCGATGACTTCGGCGATCTCGGCCGGGAGCGGATACGGCCGCTCAACCGGGAGCCTGGCGGTGACAGCCGCGTGGTCGCCGGCGCGGAGCAGCGCGTGGATGGTTCGTACGGTCGGTGTCAGGTCGGCGATACCCACCGTCCACTCGTCGACGTACCTCTGTACGGCGAGGCCGGCGAGGCCGACCTGGAGCGACCGGTACGGGAGGGCAGCCAGGGTCGGCGAGCGTTCCGGGTCCCACTGGACGCGTACCGGGCTGTCCCGCAGCCGTCGCGACCAGGTCGGGCGGTCGGCGTACAGATCCGGGGCGAAGTGGCTCAGGCAGGCGTGCGCCAGCGCCCACTCGAAGCCGGTCCGAGTCATCTGGATGGCGAGTACGCGTTCCTGCCCGGGCTTGGTGGCCCAACCGCAGCGGTACATCATCCACAGGAAGGACGGTTTGATCCAGGTCATCCGGTCGCGCTTGAAGGGTGCCACGAACCGGCCAGCCACGACCGCGGCCTCGGCGATCTCCGGCGGGTACGCCTGGTACACGGTGACCGACTCAGCCGAGTAGACGGCCCGGACCTGACGCAGGGGAACGTTCACGGTGTCCATAGTAGACAGGTTGCGCACCAGCATCGCGAGACTCGATGGCCAGGCCCTGAGCAAGGCACAACCCACCGAAACCCGGCCCCGCGCAACACCGAACAGGCTAACGTGCACAGGATGGGTGGCGACGACGAGCGTGACGTGGTCCGACGCGGGTACGACGCCTTGTCCTACCACTACCGGTCGGACCGTGCCGACGACGGCCAGTACGCGCCCTGGCTGGCCGGCCTGCATCGACTCGTACCGGTCGCAGCCTCGATCCTCGACCTCGGGTGCGGGTGCGGCATCCCGGTCGCCCGCTTCCTGGCCAAGGCTGGACACCACGTCACCGGCGTCGACATCAGCGAGGTACAGATCGGACGGGCACGCCGCCTGGTCCCCGCCGCCACCTTCATTCGCGCCGACGCCACCGCAATCGAGCTGCCGCCGGCCTCGTTCGACGCCGTTGTCTGCCTCTACGCCCTCATCCACATGCCCCTGGTTGAGCAGCCACGGCTGATCACGAGGATCGCCGCCTGGCTACGCCCCGGCGGTTGGCTGCTTACCACCGTCGGCACCAGCGCCTGGACCGGCACCGAGGAGAACTGGCTCGGCGGCCCCGCCACCATGTGGTGGAGCCAGGCCGACGCCGCCACCTACCGCTCCTGGCTGCGGGGTGCGGGACTGACAATCACCGCCGAGCATTTCGTGCCGGAGGGTACCGGCGGACACACGCTCTTCTGGGCACGGCGCGACGGCTGAGCGACACCCGAGCCTGTCCACAGTGGTGAGTGTCTACAGTGGACCTCAGTCGAGAGTCCGGGGTAGGCCGAGGTACGACGCGATCGTGGTCTCGAAATGCGTCATCTCGCAGATCCGGTCGCCGGCGAGCTCCACCACGAGGATCCCAGTGAGGTGCAGGCCGCCGGAGACCGGGTCGCGGACGTACTCGCCCCACGCCGGCTGGCCATTCGCCCGGACCGGCTCCATCCGGGCGATCGCCCGGCGATGCGCGCCGATCGCGGTGAAGAACCGGCGGGCGGCCTCGGTACCGCGGTACTCGAAGGGCAGCGGCGGCATCCGTACCCACGCGTCATCGGTCATCAGCGCGAGGAGCGCCTCGACGTCCTCCTGAGTGAATGCGGCGACGAACCTGTCGACCAGCTCGCGCTCCTGCTCCCCGCCCGCCCGGGCAGGCGGCGGCCGGCCTGGCGACCGGGACGCCGCCACCGTCGCACGGGCGCGCTTGAGGGCGGCGGCGACGGCGTCCTCGGTCATGTCGAGCAGCTGGGCGGCCTCACTGCCCCGGTACCCGAGAACGTCGCGCAGCAGCAACACCGCGCGCTGGTTCGGCGGTAGCAGTTGGATGGCGGTCACGAACGCCAGCGAGATCGCTTCGCGGGACTCGTACCGCGCCTCGGGTCCCGGTGCCTCATCGGGCATGCCGTCCAGCAGCAGATCGGGGTACGGCTGCAGCCAGAGCACCTCGCCCATCCGGGATGGCTCCGGCGCCGGAGCCGGCAGCGGCGTCGCGGCCACCGGCCGGCGGCTGGATGTCCGTAGCGCGTTGAGGCACCGGTTCGTGGCGATGCGGTACAGCCAGGTGCGGATGCCCGACCGCCCCTCGAACCCGGCGAGGCCGACCCAGGCTGCCAGCAACGTCTCCTGCACCGCGTCCTCGGCGTCCTGCAGCGAGCCGAGCATGCGGTAGCAGTGCACCTGAAGTTCGGCGCGGTGCGGCGCGACCAGCGCCGTGAACGCGTCCCGGTCACCACCCCGCGCCCGCTGGAGCAGTTCGGCGGACATCACTCACCTCCCAGTTGATCGTCCACTCCGTACCGACACCAACGGGAGCCGGAAATGGTCGCTGCTGGCCCGTCCAATTCCCGGCGGCGGCGGTGTCTGTTCGAGTGCAGGCCCATTCCAGCACAAGACGAAAGGGAAGTGGGAAACGGCATGACTGACAACAGCCTCACCATCGCCTTCACCGTGAACCGCACCCCGTCCCAGGTCTTCGACGCCATCACCGACGTCCGGAGCTGGTGGTCGGGTGATATCACCGGGCCGACCGACGAACTCGGCGCGGAGTTCACCTACCGCTACGCCGACGTACACCGGAGTACCCAGCGGATCACGGAGTTGATCCCGGGCAAGCGGGTCGCCTGGCACGTCGTCGACGGCTATCTGAACTTCGTCGAGGACCCGACGGAGTGGACCGGTACCGACATCACCTTCGATGTCACGCCGGTCGCAGACGGCACCGAGGTGCGCTTCACCCACATCGGCCTCGCCGCCGACCAGGAGTGCTTCGAGAGTTGCTCCAGCGCGTGGCGCTACTACATCGCGACCAGCCTTCGCAGCCTCATCAACGAAGGCCCGGGTCGGCCCAACCCAGAACAGGAGCAGGCATCATGACCGACCTCTCCGGTACCAGCACCCTGGTCCTCGGCGCGAGCCGAGGACTGGGCCGCGGGATCGCAGGCGCGCTCGCCGGCGCCGGCTCGGCGGTGACCGCGGTCAGTCGAACCGCGCACACGCCTTCCCGCCCAGATATCCGGACCGAAGTCGCCGACGCCGCCGACGCCGCGACCCCCGCCCGCCTCCTCGACCGGCACCAGCCGGACGCCGTCGTCGTGGTGGCCGGCGCTAGCCCACCGATCCGCCCACTCCAGGAGCACACCTGGGAGACGTTCTCCGTCAACTGGCACGCCGACGTCCGGATCGCGTTCCACTGGCTGCGCGAGGCCCTGCTCCGGCCGCTGCGCCCGGGCAGCCGGGTCATCGTGGTCAGCAGCGGAGCCGCGCTGGCCGGGTCGCCACTCTCCGGCGGTTACGCCGGAGCCAAGGCCACCCAGCGGCTGATCACCGGGTACGCACGGGACGAGGCCGAGCGGGCCGGCCTGGGAATCACCTTCACCGCCGTACTCCCCCGGCTGACTCCGCTCACCGATCTCGGCCGCCCAGCGGTGCAGGCGTACGCGGCCCGCGCCGGCCTCTCCGAGCAGGAGTACATCCGGCAGCAGGGCGAGCCGCTGACCGCCGAGGGCGCCGGCGCAGCTGTGGTCGAGCTACTGGCCGCGGATGCCGCCACCATCGCTCCGGCGTACCTGCTCACCGGGGCCGGCCTGCGCCAACTCTAGGGGTTTGCCTAGGGTACGGCCGAGCCGTGCCGGTAGCAGTCCTAGGGTTTCTACCGGCGCGCGCCCGGCCCCCCGGCACCTAGCCTGACAGTGAACCTGGTACGGCCTTGGACCGTCCAGAAGGGACACTGAATGGCTCTTCGTGACTACGGGCTCGACTATGCCTGGTCCAAGCCCAGCATCTCCGCCATGCGGTCCGGTGGTTACCGGTTCGCCAGCCGGTACCTCAGCTGGCTGCCGAACGGCAAGGTGATCACCGCCAGCGAGTACCAGTCGCTGCGGGACGCCGGGATCCAGGTCGCGCTCAACTGGGAGCACACCGCCAACGAGGCGCTGCAGGGCGCCCCGACCGGCCAGCGCAGCGCCGATGAGGCGGTACGCCAGGCGCACGCCCTCGGGTACCCGAGAGGCTGCACCATCTACTTCTCGATCGACTTCGACCAGACCGCGAGCCAGGCGAACGTCTGCAACGCGTACCTTCGCGCCGCCCGCGATGTGCTGCACGCGGCCGGCTTCCGGATCGGCGTCTACGGCGGCTTCAACGCCGTCAAGCGCGCCCTCGACGCGCAGGTGGTCGACGACGCCTGGCAGACCTATGCGTGGTCGGGTGGGCGGTGGGACGCGCGCGCGAGCCTGCGCCAGATCCAGAACGGGATCACCGTCGGCGGTGCCGACTGCGACCGCAACTCGCGGGTCGGCCCGACCTACTTCGCCGGCGAGGCCGGACAGGCACCGGCCACATCGGACGGTCCAGTGGACCTTCTCCTGGAGGATGACAACGTGCGTATCGAGCTGACGAAGACCGGTGAGGGTCACGTCTTCAGCAACCCGACCCGGGCCACCGGCCGCAAGACGTGGCTGCTGCTCTCCAGCGACTTCGGCGACGGTGTGATCCGGGTGGCGACGCACGGCAGCGCCGCCGGTACCGGCTGGGCGGTGAAGAGCTTCCCGGTCAAGGCGGACGCGGACCTGGTACCGGCGCTGCTGCTGGACATGACGGTGGCCAAGGTGTCGGTACTGCTCGAATCCGGTACCGGTACGTTCGCGGTGGACGCGGTCACCACGCCCGCCGCGGCCTGACCGTTCGCGGGCGTTTCTCAGCGACTCAACTGGAGGGCCGGGGCGACCGTAGCCCCATGGCGACCTGGCTCATCGTGCCGGTGCCCAGCGCGCCAACATCCCGTCTCAATCCATCCCGATAGATGGGCACGATGTCGTAGCAGAGCACACGGCCGCTATTGCGGCGGTGTAGGTCGGGCAGGCTCTGACAGCCCGCTGTGCGTCGGCCGCCACCGACACGGCCAGTGCTACCCGCTCGCGCCAGCCTCGCGCTGGAGTTCCTCAACCCGGCGGACCAGCGCCGCGGCGGCGTCGACGTCCTGTCTGGTATGGGCGCCGGCCCCCCACTCCGATGGTTGCTGGATGATCCACTCCTTGTGCTCCAGGTATGACACGTGGTGCGCGCGCAGGACCGCGAGAAGGGACTCGCCGCACCGGGCCTCCTGGTCGCCCGGATCGACGGTCTTCTTGATTCCGAAGACGGTGGCACTACCAGCGAGCAACTCCGACAGCCGGTAGCACACCATCATGTCGTCGAACTTCGACCCGTACCCGACGAGCAACATGAGCGGGACCAGGTCAGGGTCTCGGGCAAAGATCCTGCGCTCCGAGCCGTCGGTCATCGCCAGAGCCGACCGGCGGGGGCCGCCCTGATCGGGCGGCACGCCCAACTGCCACGGCAGGTTGGTGTAGTGGGCCAGCAAGCCTGGGTTGGTCCGGTTTGCTCGAGCGGTGACGAAGAACTCCAAGGGGAACTCGACGCCGAAGCACTCCCGCAGCACCCTCGGTGGGCGGAGGCCCTGGGCGTACAGGGCGACCGCGAGCCGGACCATCGAGGCGTAGTCGCCGCGCGATGCCTGAGCGCGTAGTCGGGCGATCGGATCGTGGGTCACGGCGGCGCACCGGGAGTCGGTCGATCGTTCACGATCTCCTTCAGCAGCGGGCTCAGTTCGTTCCAGAGACCCTTCAGTTCCTCTCCCGTCAGCGCCGCGATGATGCGCCTGGTCAGGTGACCAGCCATGTTGACGGCTCTCGTGGTGGCCTTGCGATCGCCCGGAGCGGCTTGCGCCAGGGCTGCCTGCAGGGTATCGCGGACCGCGCGGTCGAGTGCCTGGAAATGCGCGACGACCGGCGCACTCCCGGTGGTCAGCCGGGGGTCCTCGCTCATCAGCCTGGCGACCTCCTCGGCGTGGATGAAGATGTTCTTGAAGAGGTCGTTGCGGAGCCTTTCGTTCGCCGGTACGCCCCGGACGAACTCCGTGGCGACGCGAGCGGCGCTGGCCATCGACTGCGACTGGAAGATGACCGCGGACATCGGGTCCGGCGCAAGGTCTGGCTGCTCCCGCCGCGTCGTCTGGCCGGTCGCGTAGGAGAGCACCTGGCTTTCGTACACCGTCAACCCTCGGCTCTGGTCGTCGGGGCGTGGGTCGGTGGCGGCGCTGGCCTCCGGCCGATGGGATACCGAGAGCCCGTACGTCGCCTTCATCCAGTTGCCAAGGCTCCGCCCCTCGCCGGCACCGACGCCGAACACTGTGCCTTGCCGGCTTCTCAACCTGGCCAGCAGGCGGGTGTTTTGGAAGACGAGTTTGAGCTCCCGGGAGGTGCTGCGCTCCCAGACCTTCATGAGCAGGTTCGGCTCGGCCGGATACAGCACCTCCGGGTAGGCCTTTCCTATGGCGGTCTTGATGGCCCGGTCCAGGTTGTTCGCCAACTCGGTAAGCTGCCGCTCGCGCGAGCGGGCCCGCGCACCCCAGTCGAAGCCTTCGAACCGGTACCCGCCGATGACAAGCAGCGGGTCGCTCGCAGCGTCCCGGAGCACTTCATCGTAGACAGCCAGGATGCCTCGCTGGTCGGGCGCCGTGACCCCGGTGTCGGCGTCCGTCACGAGGACGTAGACCTGTTGATTTACCCGGCCGAGGATCTCCACCGCCCGCTGCGTCGACTTTGCGAGGAACACCTCCTCCCGCAAAACGCCAAACGGGATCTTGCCCGACAGGCCCTTCTCGTTCGCCGCGATGGCGGCTTCCCTTTCGGTCCCGGAGAGATCCTTGTATGCCTTACGCACCTCGTCGATGTGGACCTGTTGGTTGCCCTTCTTCGTGTTCACCCACCGTGGCTCCCATAGGAAACTGAAAGCGGCCAGCAGCAGTTGCGACGGCTTTTCGAGAGCCGCTACCCCCTCGCGTACGTTGCTTCTGCCTTTCATGTCCGCTGCCGGATCGAGTCGTTGAAAGGTATTGACGCCAATCACGACGGCTGTTCTCGCGGCGGCGAGGTTCTGGCCACCGCTGCCCGACCAGGCCTTGCCGAGATACCGGGACGCGGTGTCCGGGTGAACATCGCCGGGTATCGCTGTGATGTTGATGACGAACCCAGTAACCGGATCGTTGCCCTGCATCGGGACGTGGACCTGGTGCAAGTTGCTGTACGGCGGCGGAACGCTGATCGTCTTGATCGGCGGACTGACCTCCGTCATCTTGTACCAGAATCGGTCCTCGGAGAGCGGCTCGGTCTTCGTACGCTCCTCGGGGTTGATGGCGGCGACAACGTAGTAGTGGTCTGCGGATTCCTCGACCAGTCGGATACTGGTCAGGTCGTACCGCTTCTTGATCGCCGGGAGCCCCTTCCGGACCGTCTTTGCCGTTGCGTTCTCCTGCTCGATGAGCCTGGTCGCGTCCCTGACCGCGGCGTCCAGGTCCTTTCGCTGTTCCGCTGGCGAACGGTCGTCCTTCCCGTCCCGTCGACGCTTCCGGTCCCGTTGCTCCTTCCGGCGCCGGCGCCAGTCCGTGAAACGCTTCTTGGCCCGGTCGAAGACCTTCTTGAGTTTGGCCCAGAGTTTCTTGACCAGGCCGACGATCTTGTCGACGACCCAGTCGATCGCCTTGGCCACCGGCTTGGACATGGCGTCGAAGATCTTCCGGATCCGGCCGGCGATGCCACCGACGCCCAGCAGTGCCGCCAGGAACCCGATCAGCACTGGGATTGAGCGGGCGAGCGCGTTCTCGATCAGCCCGGGTACGCCACCCGTGCCGCCCTTGGCGATCGCGATGACCGCGTCCAGTACCGCGTTGACGAAGTCGATGACCTGCCGGCCACGCTCCACAATGAACTGAACGATATCGATGATCAGTTTGACCGCGCGGACGAACGCCGATGCCGGGTTGAGCAGGGACAGTACCCACATGATGCCGGCCACGATGATGGTGGGGATCAGGAACTCGGTGACCTTGGAGATGAGGTTGTGCTTCAGGTCGCCGATGCGTTCCTTGATCTCGTCCCAGAGTCCGGCGATGCCTTCCTTGCGGATACGCATCAGCAGAGTGACGCCGGTCTCGACCGCGGCGACCACCCTCTCCGGGATTTTGCGGACGATCCGGGACCGGACGAACTGCCAGGTCAGTCCGAGCAGCCCGGCGATCATCAGCAGGATGCCCTTGACATCGAAGCTGGTCGGTAGCGTCAGCCCGGCCTGGGCGGTGACCCCGAGCAGCCAGGTCATCAGGCCCTGCTCGAGGTGGTGGACGATGTTCTTCAGGAACTGCTTGAGCCCGGCCCCGACCGCCGACACCAGGTTGCGCAGGAACCCGATCGGGTCGTTGAGGATCAGCATCACCGCGGAGGCTGCCTTCTTCAGCACACCGAGGAGCAGGTTCTTCAGTTCGAGGATGGTCTTGATGACGCCCTTGACCGCGTCGACGGCCTTGGCGACCAGCCCCTTGTTCTTCTCCTTCTCCGCGGCGATCTCATCATCGACAGACTTCAACGCATCGTTGTACTTCGTGGCCAGGGTCTGTACCAGGTCGGTGCCTTTCTGGTCCACCTGCTCGTTCAGCTCGTCGAACCTGCCGGCGAACTCGTCCGCCGCCTGCGCCCCGATCGCCTTCAGGTCCGCCGGCAGCTTCGCCACCGCCGCCTTCAGGTCGTCGCGCCCCTTGGCGATACGGGCCTTGGCCCGATCCAGCTCCCGGCCGATGGTATCGGCGACATCCGAGATGACCGCCTGCATCCGGGCGATGTAGTGGTCCCGGGCGACCACGAAGATCTGGTTGGCCTCCTCCGGCAGCCCGAGGAACTTGTCCCTCACCCACCGCCACTTGCCGGACCAGCCGGAGTACCGCTTGTCCTTGTAGGCGTCCATCCGCTGCTTGTGTTCGGCGGTGAACGCGTCCCGGGCCGCCTTCTCCTCCCGGGTGAACTGGTCGTCGACCTTCTTGTCCAGCCCGCACAGGATGTCCTCGACATCCTTCTTCGTCGCGTCGAAGACCTTCTGCAGGGCCGCGGTCACCTGCGCCCGCCTGGTCTCGTCGCGACCCTTCGCGCCCTGCTTGCCGGCGCCCACCTTCTGGCCGGCGGTCACCCGGGCGGCGGCCAGAACGTGCATCCCCGCCGCGCCCTGGTGCTGGGCATCTGTGGTAGCGCCCTTCAGCGTGGCCGACTCGTGCGCCCGCATGGCCGGGGTACCCCGGGCTGAGTCCTGCTCGGCGGTGTGCTTCTGCTTCAGCGCGGCGTTGAAGGTCGGCTCGTTGGACTTGGCCAGCTGCGGCTCGGTCACCTGCGCGGTGGCCATCTCCTGGTTGACCTGGCGCGGACCGCCGGACAGATCGGTGGCCGACGGGGGCAGCTTATCCGGTACCGCGTTGCCCGGGTCGGGCGTCGCCGGTGTCCCAGGTGGACGGTCCGGGGCGAGCGGTACGACCTTCTTCTCCACCGCCTTGGAGGTGTCCGGCGGTGCGGCGGTGGTGGTCGCGATGTCGTGCGCGGAGGCGTCCTTGCCCTGCGCGACCCGACCCTGCACGTCCTTCTTGACCTGTTCCGGCTTGTCCGAGTCGGCGAACTTGTCCGCCTCGTCGAGGTTCTTCGGCGCCTGCTGCGCGATCGCCTGCTGTACCGCCTTGACGAACGCCGCCTTGTCGAACGCCTTGGGCTTGGCGTCGTTCATCTTCTCGGCGTTGGCCGCCTTGCCCTGCGCCACCGTGTCATCCGCCGGCGGTTTCGCCGCCGCCTGCGCGGCACCCGACTCGGTACCCGCCGACGGGTGGCTGGAGGCCACATGCTGGCCCTTGGCCCGCACATCCCGCTTCAGTACCGCGAACTTCGCCACCTTGTCCGCGGTCGGCCGCAGCACCGGGGCAGCCCCGGGTGCGGCGGCCGGAGCGGCAGC
>JAFMQQ010000490.1 GCA_017354595.1 Micromonosporaceae bacterium | reverse complement strand
TCGCGGCGATCGCGTTCGGCTGCCTCAACATCGTGCTGGACGTCGTGGCGATCGTCCGCGGTACCCCTAGCGCCTGCCTCTCGATCGCCATCCAGGCCGTCGTCATCAGCCTGCTCACCACGACCGCGGCGGGCGCGTACTTCCGCAACCCGGCCTGAGGTCTATCGACGGTCTTGACACCGTGGGCCGCGCGGCGTAGAACTGTGTCGCGAGAGAGCGCTCTCTCACCGAATCGGCCAATCATGCAGGTCGCTCACCCGCTCCCACCGTCGCGCCCAGGTAGCGCTGTCCACTATGGATAGCGCCTCCGTCAGGCCGCCCCGATGCACGGCGACGACCTGTGGACGGAAGGAGAGCCATGTCCATTCTGGACTGGTCCACTGTGGACCGATCGGCACAACCCCGACGCGGGCCAGCCGGCTGGAGCTGGCGCCGCCTGCTGGCCGCCGGCTCCGCGGCCACCCTCGTCGCCGGCGGTATCGTCGCCGGCGTCATCACCGCGGTCACCGTCGCGACCGCGGCCTCCGCCGCCACGCCGACCCCACCGGCCGGGTTCACCCTCACCTGGGCCGACAACTTCGACGGCGCCTCGGGCAGCGGGATGGACACCAGCGTCTGGAAGTACGACACCGGGCCGGGTAGCAGCTTCGGTACCGGTGAGATCGAGACCATGACCAACTCGACCGCGAACGTGTTCCACGACGGCTCCGGGCACATGGCGCTCAAGGCGCTGCACTCGGGTACCGACCCGAACAGCGGCTGGACCTCCGGCCGGATCGAGACCCAGGCCGCCACCTTCGGCGCACCACCCGGTGGCGTGGTGATGATGGAAGCCTCCATCCAGCAGCCCAACGTGACCACAGCCAACGGTGCCGGGTACTGGCCCGCCTTCTGGATGCTCGGCTCCACGCTGCGTTCCGGTACCCCCTGGCCGACCTCGGGCGAGGTGGACATCCTTGAGGACATCAACGGCCGCAGTTCGGTCTTCGGCACCCTGCACTGCGGCACCAACCCGGGCGGCCCGTGCAACGAGTCCAGCGGGCTGGGCAGCGGCGAGCGGGCCTGCGCCGGATGCCAGACGGCGTACCACACCTACGCGGTGCAGATCGACCGCTCGGTGTCACCGGAGCAGATCCGCTGGTACCTCGACGGTGCCAACTACTTCACCCTGTCGGCCAACCGGGTGGACGCGACCACCTGGTCCAACGCGGTCGACCACCCGTTCTTCATCATCTTCGACCTGGCCATGGGCGGCGGCTTCCCGGCCGCGTTCGGCGGCGGACCCAACGCCTCAACTGTCTCGGGTGGACAGTTGAATGTGGACTATGTCGCCGTGTACAACAAGGCGCCGGGCGGCGGTGGCGGCGGCGGTACGAACATCGCCCAGGGCAAGCCGACCACGGCATCCTCGACCGAGAACGCCTCCTTCCCGGCCAGCAATGCCACCGACGGCAACACCGGCACCCGGTGGTCCAGCGCCTTCAGCGACCCGCAGTGGCTGCAGGTGGACCTCGGCCAGACGTACAACATCAACCACGTGACGCTGACCTGGGAGGCCGCTTACGGGCGCTCGTACCAGATCCAGACCTCGAATGACGGCAGCACCTGGACCACCATCTTCTCCACCACAACCGGCGACGGCGGTACCGACGACATTGCGCTTTCCGGCACCGGCCGGTACATCCGGATGAACGGCACGGTACGCGCGACGCCGTACGGGTACTCGCTGTGGGAGTTCGCGGTGAACGGCACGGCCGGCGGTGGCGGGGGTGGGACCCTGCTCTCGCAGGGACACCCGACCACCGCCTCGTCGCAGGAGAACGCCAGCTTCCCGGCCCCGAACGCCACCGACGGCAACACCGGCACCCGGTGGTCCAGCGCCTTCAGCGACCCCCAGTGGCTGCAGGTCGACCTGGGCGCCACGCACTCGGTGAGCCGGGTGGTGCTCAACTGGGAGACTGCCTACGGCCGGGCGTACCAGATCCAGACCTCGAATGACGGCAGCACCTGGACCACCATCTTCTCCACCACCACCGGCGACGGCGGGACCGACGATCTGACCATCTCCGGCTCCGGGCGGTACGTGCGGATGAACGGCACCACGAGGGCCACCCAGTACGGGTACTCGCTCTGGGAGTTCCAGGTCTTCGGTAGCTGAGTCTCAATCGGGTACCGGCGCCAACTCATCCCGCCAGGGCGGGTCGGCGCCGCGTACCGCGCACACCCTGGCCGCGACCACGGCCGCGAACCGCATCGCGGCTGCGATCTCGTCTGCGGCCGCGGCGAACGCGCCGGGTGCCAGCCGGCCGCGCCGCCACAGGTGGTCCAGCAGCCCGGCGGTGAACGCGTCTCCCGCACCGACAGTGTCCACAACGGACACCGGTACCGCCGGCACCGACAGCTGTACGCCATCCAGTGACGCGGTCGCGCCGTGCGGCCCGCGAGTCAGCACCACCAGCCGTACCCCGGCCGCGTGCCACTCGGCGCATGTCGCGTCGAAGTCACCATCCGGCCGCAGCACCGCCAGATCCTCGTCGGAGAGGCGGATGATGTCGGCCAGCGTGCTCCACCGGCGCATCGCGTCCCGGTACGCCTGCGGCGCGACGATTCCCGGCCGTACGTTGGGATCGATGCTCACCAGGCAGTCCCGGCGGGCGGTGGCGAGCAGGTCCTCGATCAGCGGGCCGCCCGGCGGCAGCGCCAGGGCCAGCGAGCCGGTGTGCACGCAGCAGACCCCGGTCAGCACGCCCGGGTGCAACTCGGTGGCCTCCCACTGCCAGTCGGTGGTACCGGTGAGGTAGAAGTCGTAGCCGGTGCGGCCCTGCGCGTCCACCGAGGTGATGGCGAGGGTGGCGGCCCCGTCCGTGGCGACCGACCCGGAAAGGTCCACATTGGACCCGAGCAGGTGGTCGCGGAGCATGCGACCGAGCAGGCCACCGGAGAACCGGCCGAGGAACCGGGTCGGGGTACCGAACCGGGACAGCGCCACCGCGGTGTTCGCCGGGCCACCGCCGGGGCGTACCTCCAGCTCCAGCGACCCGGCGCCGGTCCGTCCCGGCGGGAGCGAGCCCTCCCCGGACGCGCTGGTGCGCGGGAAGGCGTCGGCGACCGCCTCGCCGATCACCGCGACCACTCTCCGCTCTGGCACGCCACCATCATGCTCCGCGGCGAAATCCGGCTGATCGGAGTGGCATCGGCGCGAGACCATCGATGCGTGGTCCGGCTCGCCGATGGTGTGGTGGTCGGGCGCGACCTTCGGGTCTGGGCGCCCGGCACCGATGGTGTACCCGCGGCGCGCCCCGGGCGGGCGGGCCCCGGCCAGCCTGTCGACGCGGCGAGGACAGCGCTGCGCCCGGGTACCGCGGTAGCGGTCGGCCCGGCCGGCGCTACCGACGAGCAGACCGCTGCCGCACTCGGCGAACTGGCCGCACTGGTCGCAGCCGGTGGCGTGGTCGCCGCGGGCGCCGGAGTCGACCTGGGCGGCGGGT
>JAFMQQ010000489.1 GCA_017354595.1 Micromonosporaceae bacterium | reverse complement strand
CGGAAGCGGTGCCGCAGGTTGAGCCACAACGGCTCCACCACCCGGCCCCACGCCAGCGAGACGATCACCAGCATGTAGAGCCCGAACCAGTACCGCCGGGCAAAGCCGCCCTGTACCAGATCGGCCCCGGCGGCGAACTGATGACCGTAGCCCCAAAGCAACACCAGGTAGCTGGTCAGGTGCAGGTAGTACCAGACTTCGTACGGCAGGTGCCGGCGTATCGCACGGATGGCCAGGATGCCGATCGATACCAGCAGTCCGGTCGCGACGAATGCGCTGATCATCGCGGGGTAGGTCCGCAGCATCAGGATCGTCTCGCCGGCGGCGGAGGTCTGCCCCTCCGCGGCGTACCCGAAGATGAGGAACACCGCATGCGCCGGTATCAGCACCATCAGCGACGTCCCTAGCCACCGGTGCCAGATCAGCAGGTCGTGGGCGCCGATCCACTGCTCCAGCCAGGCCACCCGGCTCATCAGCAGGATCTGCACGAGAAGCGTGAACCCGCCGGCCATCCCGGTGATCCGGCCCACCCCGATCAACAGGCCGGCAACGCCACCGATCGACCGGCCCGGCGCATCCGCCCACCACAGCTCCACGCTGACCGCGAGCATGACCCAGAACAGGATGAGCAGGAACAACCGGTTGCCCGCCATCGGCTGGCGCGCCGCGACCGGCATCCGCGCCATCCGCTGCCGTCCGGCCTCGCCGTCCAGCAAGGCGACGTGACCCCGTCGCTGCGGCGCCGGCTCCGGCTCCGGCTGGGCCGGGCCCCAATACCCGTCATCCCGGTAGCCGTCTACCTGGTAGCCGTCGGCCCGGTACCCGTCGGCCCGGTACCCGCGCCCATCGGTCTCGGCCAACGCGAACTGGTCGGTCGCCGACGGGTCGGCAACCGGCGGAGCGGCAACCGGCGGGGCGGCAACCGGCGGGGCGGAGTCCCCGCGGGTCCGCTCGACGCTGCGGTGGTAGCCGGTCTCCGCCGGGCCCGGCCGAGGGGCGGCCCGATCCCGGGTACCGGGTCGAGGAGCGGCCCGATCCCGGGTGCCCGGCCGCGGAGCGGGCCGGTCCCGGCTGCCCGGCTGTCGGGCGGTCCGGTCCGGCGCCCTGACCGTTGGTACGGCACCGGTCGGCTCCTCGTTGCCACCGCGTAGCCAGTCGAGCCATACCTCGGTCTCATCGCGGTCGGGTCGACGCCGATCCGGCTGCTGCCGCCGTATCGTCGTCCCGCCGCCTCGCGCCATGCCCACCGTCATATCAGCCGAGTCGGCAGCGGCGCTACTCCAACGCCTGACACGATGTAGTCCAACCGTAGGACGTCGCCTTAACGGCCGCTTGGAGAGACCAACAAAACGTGCTATTTGCCGGCTGGACGGGGAACTATCGGCAGTTCAGCCGGCACGCGGCGAATCTCCGGCGCAGCCGATACAGTCCGCAGGTCTCTGGTTACTGGTCGCCACAAATCACTGGTCGCCCACAAGCGGTTCAGTCGCGGTGGCTCGCGGCGTGTGCGGCACCGAGCAGAGCGGCGTGCTCCGGTTCACCGGCGGCCGTCACGGTGACCCCGGCCGTCGCCGGCAGCGCCCGGATCGCGGCCGACAACGGCGGGCCGACCAGGTCCCAGGAGCGGCTCATCGCGCCGCCCACGGTCACCACACTCGCGCGGAAGCTCGCCACCCATGGCGCGAGCGCCGCGCCGAGCGCGGCGAACGGGTCGGTGAGGGCGCGCCGCGCCGCCTGGTCACCGTTGCCGGCCTGCTTGGCCAGATCGTCGACGTCCACATCGGAGGGTGCGTCGGGCGCCAGCCGGCGGTGGTAGGCGAGCACAGCACGCCGGGACACCGTCTCCTCCAGTGGCCGGTCGGCGATGCTGAGCAGGTGCGCGTACCCACCGGGTGGCACGGTCGGTCCACTGTGGACAGGGTGGCCGCGGTCGAGGAAACAGGAGCCGATGCCGGTACCGAGCGTCAGGCCCAACACCCGGTCGTGCCCACGGGCCGCGCCGGCGGTCCACTCGCCGATGGTGAACGCGTCGGCGTCGTTGACGAAGACGATACCGGCGGCGGCCGGCCGGATCTCCGCCAGCAGGCGGTCCCGCACATCGACGCCGGCAAGGGCGTCGAACTTGCCGACGTCGTGGTACTCGCCGATGCCGCGCTGGTAGTCGAACGGGCCGGGGATGGCCACGCCCCAGGTGGCCCGCTCGGGCGCGCCCAGCTCGCCCGCGGCCCGTACCAGGCTGGCCAGGATCTGCTCGGCGCTACCACTGGCCGACAGCGGCCTCCGGCGCATCCGGTCCACCCGCTGCCCGGCGCCATCCCGCGCGACCAGCGCGGCAGTGACATGCGTACCGCCGATCTCGAGCACGGGTGTGGCCGCGTTGATGGCTTGGCTGCTGTGTGTCACTGGGCCGCTGGGTGTCACAAGACAAGCAGCGTAGCGGGCCGCCGGGCGGACCGGGCCGGTTCCGCCGAGGGCGCCGTATCGTTTGGCTGAACACCGCGCAGTAAGGGGAACGGCCATGCCGCGAGCCAGGTCCAACGGAGTCGAGCTGGAGTACCAGACCTTCGGCCGTCCCGGCGACCCGGCGATGCTGCTCGTCATGGGCCTGGGTGCACAGCTCATCGACTGGCCGGAAGCCTTCTGCACCGGCCTGGTCCAGCGCGGCTTCTTCGTTATCCGGTACGACAACCGTGACTGCGGACTCTCCACCGACCTCGATCAGATGGGCGTACCGGACATCGCCGCGGTCTTCGCAGGTACCGAACCGGCGCCGTACCGGCTGGCCGATATGGCGACCGACGCGGTCGGGCTGCTCGACGCGCTCGGCATCCGGCGCGCCCACCTGGTCGGCGCCTCGATGGGCGGGATGATCTGCCAGCAGCTCACCATCGACCACCCGGACCGGGTACTGAGCCTGTGCTCCATCATGTCCACCACCGGCGACCGGAGCGTCGGCGGCTCCACACCGGAGGCGGTCGCGGTGCTGCTCCGGCCGGCCGCGGCCACCCGCGCCGAGGCGGTCGCCGGTGCCCTGGCCGCGTCCCAGGTCCTCGGTTCGATCGGGTTCGAGGCGTCCGAGGATGCGCAACGGCGCCGGGCGGAGCAGAAGTACGACCGCGCGTACCGGCCGGACGGCAGGCGGCGCCAGCTGGCGGCGATCTACGCCTCACCCGACCGTACCGAGGCACTGCACAAGGTGAGCGTCCCCACCGTCGTCATCCACGGTGCCCTCGACCCGTTGGTCGACCCGAGCGGCGGCCGGGCGACCGCCGACGCCATCCCCGGTGCCGAACTCGTCATCATCCCCGGCATGGGGCACGGCATGCCGCCGGACGCGATACCGGCGATGCTCGACGCCATCACGCGTACCGCGCGCCGCGCCTGAACGCGGGCGGTGGGCGGTTGGACCCCCGGTCGGCGCCCTGCTGCTCCCTTGTGGACGGTTGCCAGATTGGTGGTGCCGGGTGTGGGTGTGGGGTGTGGGGTGTGGGGG
>JAFMQQ010000488.1 GCA_017354595.1 Micromonosporaceae bacterium | reverse complement strand
GGCGCGACCAGGTGCGCCGGGGCGACGTGATCGGGGTGCCCGGCAGCATCGCGCCGCACCGGCGGTTCCGGGCCCGGGCCTACCTGCTGACCAAGGCAGAGGGCGGCCGGCACACGCCGGTTTACACCAACTACCGGCCACAGTTCTACTTCCGCACCACGGACGTGGTAGGCGCGGTGAACCTGGGCGAGATGGCGAGCGCGGCCCCGGGTAGCCGGGTCGAGTTCGCCGCCGAGCTGGGCCGGCCGGTCGCCATCGACACCGGGCTCGGCTTCGCGATGCGCGAGGGCGGCCGGACGGTTGGCGCCGGTACCGTCACCGAGTTGCTCGACTGATCGCGTTGGCCGCCTCCGCCCGGTCGCCGGCTGCACCCACCCCGCCGGCGAAACCCAGTCAAGGGGGCGGCCAACCCGGCACCGTAGGCTGTCTGTCATGAGCGAGTGGCACCGCTTCCGCAACCCCGGCCTGGAGATCGCCCGGCCGACCGCCGACCTCGAAGAGGCTCGCCGGCTGGGGCTGGACACCTGGCGTGACCTGCCCCGGGCACAGCGGCCACCATGGCCGGACCAGACCGCGGTCGATGGCGTGTGCACCGTGCTGAGCACGGTGCCGTCGGTCGTCGCGCCGTACGAGGTGGACGAGCTGCGCGACCGGCTGGCGCTGGTCTGCGCCGGCCGGGCCTTCCTGCTGCAGGGCGGTGACTGCGCCGAGACGTTCGCCGACAACACCGAGAGCCACCTGCTGTCCAACGCGCGCACCCTGCTGCAGATGGCCGTGGTGCTGACCTACGGCGCCTCGCTGCCGGTGATCAAGGTGGCCCGGGTCGCCGGCCAGTACACCAAGCCGCGCAGTGCGGACACCGACGCGCTCGGGCTGGCGGCGTACCGGGGCGACATGATCAACTCGCTGGAGCCGACGGCCGAGGCGCGGGTACCGGATCCGCAGCGGATGATCCGGGTGTACGCCAACTCCTCCAGCGCGATGAACATGCTCCGGGCGTACCTCGGCGGCGGGCTGGCCGACCTGCACGCGGTACACGACTGGAACCGGGACTTCGTGCGCAACTCGGCCTTCGGCGAGCGGTACGAGGCGATCGCCCGGGAGATCGACCGCGCGCTCGCCTTCATCCGGGCCTGCGGGATGACCGACGACGAGGCGCTGCGCACGGTCACCCTGTACTGCTCCCATGAGGCGCTGGCGCTGGAGTACGACCGGGCGCTGACCCGGGTGGCCGGCGGCAAGGCGTACGGCCTGTCCGGCCACTACCTGTGGATCGGCGAGCGGACCAGGCAGCTGGACGGGGCACACGTGGACTTCATGTCCCGGATCCAGAACCCGATCGGGGTCAAGCTCGGGCCGAGCACCACTCCGGAGTACGCGATGGAGCTGTGCGAGCGGCTCAACCCGGGCAACGTGCCGGGCCGGCTCACCCTGGTCAGCCGGATGGGCAACCACCGGGTGCGCGAGGTGCTGCCGGCGATCGTGGAGAAGGTGACCGCGGCCGGGCACAAGGTGGTCTGGCAGTGCGACCCGATGCACGGCAACACGCACGAGTCCTCCAACGGGTACAAGACCCGGCACTTCGACCGGATCGTGGATGAGGTACTCGGCTACTTCGAGGTGCACCGGGAACTGGCCACCCACCCGGGCGGGCTGCATGTCGAGCTGACCGGTGAGGACGTGACCGAGTGCCTGGGCGGGGCCCAGGCGATCCAGGACGCCGACCTGCCGGGCCGGTACGAGACCGCCTGCGATCCGCGGCTGAATACCCAGCAGTCGCTGGAGTTGGCCTTCCTCGTCGCGGAGATGCTCCGTGGCTGACCTGGTGGACATCCGCAGCGACACGGTGACCCGGCCGACCCCCGGGATGCGGGCCGCGATGGCGGAGGCGGCGGTCGGCGACGACGTGTACGGCGAGGACCCGACCGTCAACGCGCTCGAGGCGCGGGTCGCTTCCCTGCTCGGGCACGAGGCGGCGCTGTTCACGCCGACCGGTTCGATGGCTAACCAGCTGGCGGTGCAGGTGCTGGTACCGCCGGGCGAGGAGTTGCTCTGCGACGCGGACGCGCACGTGGTGACGTACGAGATCGGTGCCGCGGCGGCGATCGGCGGTATCTCCACCCGCACCTGGCCGGCGTCCGGGCCGGACCTTGATCCGGACCTGGTGGCCGGGATGATCCGGCCGGCCGGCGTACACGCGGTGCAGACCCGGGCGATCGCGGTCGAGCAGACGCACAACCGGTGGGGCGGCGGCGTCCTCCCACTCTCCACATTGGAGCGACTGCGGGCGGTGGCCGACCAGGCCGGGGTGCTGATGCACTGCGACGGGGCGCGGATCTGGCACGCACACGTCGCAGCCGGGGTACCGCTGTCGACCTATGGCGCGCTGTTCGACACCGTCTCGGTCTGCCTCTCCAAGGGACTGGGCGCGCCGGTGGGTTCGCTGGTCGTCTCCACCGCCGAGCGGATCGAGCGGGCCCGGTTCCTCCGCAAGCGGATGGGTGGCGGGATGCGCCAGGTCGGTATCCTCGCCGCGGCCGGCGACTATGCGCTGACCCACCACATCCAGCGGCTCGCCGACGACCACGCCCGGGCGCGCCGGCTGGCCGAGGCGCTCGCCCCGTTCGGCGTGGCCGACCCGGCCCGGGTACACAGCAACATGGTGGTCCTGGACTTGTCATCCTCCACTGTGGACGCGATGGAGCTGGCGGCCGCGGCGCAGGAGCAGGGCGTGCTGGTATCGCCGCTCGGGGCGCGACTGGTGCGCCTGGTGACCCACCTGGACGTGGACGACGACGCGATCGACCGGGCGGTCGAGGTACTCAAGGGGATCCTGTCCGCCGGAGCGTGAGACTGGTCAGCGGATCTGGACGTTGGAGAAGGCACCGCCGAGCGTGCTGGCCGCGACGACGATCAGTCCCACCGCCAGGACCGCGCTGAGGATCAGGGCGACCAGGCAGCCGACCGACAGGGTCCGGGGCCGCCGCCGCGCCTCGTCATCGTCGGACCAGGGATCCATCCGGGCAAGGCTACCGGGCGGCCTGCCGGCGACCGGCCCGCTTGGCAGGCATCGCGGCGGGCTCGGCGGGCGCAGCCAACCGGCGCAGGGTGGCGATGTCCCGCGCGTGGCCGGCGGAGCCCTCCGACGGGGTCTCCACGATCACCGGTACCCCGGCCGCCGCCGGATGCGCCAGCAACTCGGCGAAGGCGGCCTCGCCGATGCCACCGGCGCCGAGGTTCTCGTGCCGGTCCCGCAGCGAACCACATGCGTCCTTGGAGTCGTTCGCGTGCACCAGCCACAGCCGGTCGGCCCCGCACGCCGCGACCAGCGCGTCGAGTGTGGCGGTCATGCCGCCCGCGACAGCGAGGTCGTGCCCGGCCGCCCAGGCGTGGCAGGTGTCGAAGCAGACACCGAGCGCCGGGTGGCCGCGTACCGCGTCCAGGTACGTGGTCAGCTCCTCCACCCGGGCGGCCAGCGACCGGCCGCCGCCGGCACTCGGCTCAA
>JAFMQQ010000487.1 GCA_017354595.1 Micromonosporaceae bacterium | reverse complement strand
CGTGTGGTGCCAGCACAGCGCCGGCCACCGCGGCGGTGCGGCCCAGTGCCGCCGAGGTCGCCACCGTCGCCAGCTACAAGGCTGGCCACGACACCGAAGCGGCCCAGGTGCGGAGCCAGGCTACGGCCGACGCGACCCACAACGCGCAGAAACAGGCACTGGTCGCGTCAGGGAAGCTGACCCCGACCCAGCCCGTGGCGGCGAAGGCCGGTCGCTGCGCGAACGCGTCCACAGTGTTCACAGCGGACAGCGTGATCGGCTGGCTGTACCAGTACGACCAGGTCCGCGGTTCATTCTGCGGCCCGGCCACGGTGGCCGAGATGTCGGCGACGGTACCCGGGGCCAGCGCGATCGGCCTGGACCAGTACGGGATCGCCAACTACATGACCGGCGACTGGACGCTCGTCGACGCGCGCGGCACGAACATCGATGAGGAGGTCTACGGGCTGAACGGCTACGTCGGGGTGCCGGACTTCGGCTGGAACTTCTACGGGTTCGTGGGCATGGACTACAGCCCGACCGCGGCGCAGCGCAGCGCATTCGAGTCCAACCTGGCCAGTGACCTCGCGGTGTACTCGCCCGTCGCCGGGGACGCCTGGGAGGTGCCAGGCGGTCCACACCTGGTCGGGCACCCGAACCAGGAGATCTTCCACTACTTCGAGATCGGCGGGCAGAGCGGGTCGCAGGTCCTCTACGCCGACTCGGCGCACTCCGTGTGGGCCTCCGTCCCGGCGTACTCCTGGCAGGACACGTACACGGTGGAGACGATCCTCGGTGGACGCGGCTACATCTGGTAGGGCGGTAGCGGTGGCGGCAGCCCTGGCGGCCGTCGCGGTGTGGAGCACGGCGTGCTCCACACCGCACCCGCTCCCCTCCCCTCCCAAGACCTCGAACGTTGTCGAATCGTGCTTCGGCCGGGTACCGGCGGACTGGGCCACGGCGTTGACCGGCGCTAGCCACCGGCTGCCGTCAGGCGTCGCCTTCCTGATCGACGCCTTGGCCGGCAATACCGCCTTCGGCGAGTACAAGTCCCGGACCGGCACGGGTATCGGGCGGGTCGACGTGGATACCGGCGCGTTCACTCCGATCACCACCTTCCCTCCACGTACCGGCGGGGTTGGCGGCATGGCGGCCGCGTACCCGTGGCTGGTCTGGGAACAGCTCGACTCGCAGACCAACCCGTCGGACTGGAGCGTGCACGCCTGGAACCAGCGGACCGGAACGGCCACCGTGCTGGCCACCTCGCGCCTGGCCGACGGCGGCTACCTGCCCGGGCCGCAGCCGCTACCCGTGCTGCGCAACGGCCGGGCCGCCTGGGCGCAACCCCTGGTCAGCCGTTCCGGGCCGGTACAGTTCGACCTGCACGCCGTCGACCTGGATACCGGCCGGCAGTACACAGTGGACACAGGTCGGGTCAGCTCACCGGTCTACGCCGGTGGGTACCTGGTGTGGGGAAGCTACGCCGACAGCGGCGGGTACGCGTTGCGGGCGGCGGACGCGACCACACTGCAACGGGTACCGCTGCCCAGCCTGCTCGGCGATCCAGGCACGATCGGCTACCTCGGCGGCTCCTCGCGGTACCTGGCGTGGAGCAACGCGGACAGCTCCGAGGTGACCGCCTGGCAGATCGGCTCGCCAGACCTGCGGCGGTACGCGTCGCACGACGGCCGGCACCCGTTCCAGTTCCTCACCATCGCCGGCGACTTCCTGCTCTGGTACGGCGGCATCGTCTCCTCGCTGCTGGACCTGCGCACCGGTAGAGCCTTCGACGTTGCCGGTACCCTCGCCGGCTCGCCCGACGCTATCGCGGCGGGCCAGTCCGCGGACCATACCTCGACCCTCGCGAACTGGGTGTCACGGGTACCCCTGCCCGCGGCTCCCGCTGTCACAACGTGTACCGCCTGACACCACTCGACTATCCATAAAGGACGTGATGAGATGCCCGCCATCCCCGGGCGGCGGCGCGGTCGGCTCCGGCTCCGGCTGCTCGCGCTGCTGCTTGTTCCACTCACCGCCGCCGCGGCACCGGCCGCCGCTCCGCGCGCCGCGCACGCCTCGGTCGGCATCAGCCAGCACCGCGGCCTGGACACCTGTTCCGCGCCGACGGTGGCGCAGATGCAGGCGTTCTGGAACAACACTCCATTCTGGAACATCGGCATATACATCGGCGGCCAACTGCGCGGCTGCGCGCAACCGAATCTGACCTCCTCGTGGCTGCAGCAGGTCGGTCCCAATGGAATCGGCTGGCAGTTCCTCCCGATCTGGGTCGGCCCGCAGGCGCCCTGCTCGGGCTTCCAGACCACCTTCGCCTGGGATCCGGGGACCGCGTACCAGCAGGGCCGTAACGAGGCGCTCGCGGCGTACCGGACGGCGGTCAACCTCGGCATGTCGGTGCAGGACGCGCCCATCACCTACGACCTGGAAGCCTTCAACTCGGCCGATCCCAACTGCGTCAGCGCGGCGCAGTGGTTCATCCAGGGCTGGGTCGACCAGTTGCACGTACCGGTGGCGCAGCTGGCCGGGGTGTACGGTTCGAGTTGTGCGTCGGCACTGGCCGCGTTCGCGTCACTGAACCCGGCACCCGACTACATCTGGGCCGCCAACTGGGACAACAACCCGTCCACGCAGAGCCTCTCGTGTGTCTCTTCTGGACTGTGGAGCAACCACCAGCGGCACAAGCAGTACGCCGGTGGTCATAACGAGACCTGGAACGGCGTCACACTCAACGTCGACAGTGACTGCTCGGACGGTCCGGTGTACCCGGGCCCCGATTCACTGAGCACAGTGGACGGTTGCACCGCCGCCGCCGCCGCGGTGACCGACGCCGCCCTGGTGGCGCCGAACTTCGGTTGGGCACTGCGCAACGGGCGGCTGTTGGGCAGCCGGGACGGTGGTGGTACCTGGACCGACCTGACTCCAGCGGCGGCCGGAAGCCTGCAGGCGGCGTTCTTCCACGATCCCGCGCACGGCTGGGTCGCCTGGGCGCAGAACGGCACGCTGTACGTCGCGCGTACCGTCGACGGTGGGCACCTCTGGCAGACCAGCGCCATGCCCGAGATGGCAGACGTAGCCTCGGTACGGTTGGCGTTCGGCTCGAACGGGGTTGGCGGGCTGCTCGCCACCCGGGTCTCCAGCGCCAGCTTCTCCCTCGCCGACCTGTACACCACCGATGACGGCGGCGCGACGTGGCGCGGCCGGCCGGCCCCGGCAAGCGGCCAGCTCGCGGTCGCGGCGGACGGGCGGATCTCGGTCACCGGCGGCGTGGACGGCGCGAGCCGGTACTCCTCAGTCGACGCCGGTGCGCACTGGACCCGCCAGCCGTCGGTCCAGGCGGGTACCGGTCCGGACGCCACCGCCCAATCCAACCGATGGGCGCTGGTGACCGCGTCGAGGTGCCTGTCTGGCAAGACGAACTGTGCCACCACCACGACGGTTCAGTCCACAACGGACGGTGGCCGTACCTGGCATCAGATCCTCGGCCCGGCCTGAACCCCGACCGGCTCCGC
>JAFMQQ010000486.1 GCA_017354595.1 Micromonosporaceae bacterium | reverse complement strand
ATCGGCCTGGCTGCTCGGCAACGGCGCGCGGCGGCAGATCGCCTCGGGCGAAGTGGTGACACTGCCGGCGAGCTGACGCAGCCGGCCCGGAGAGACTGCCGGCGAGCTGACGCAGCCGGCCAGCGAGACCGCCGGCGAGCTAGCGGTCGAACTCCTCGGTCACCAGCGCCTCCAGCGCGGGCAACGCGGCGAAGAGGTCCTCGCGCTGCCGGACGGTCAACCGGGCAAGGCGGGCGTCCAGCAGGGCCGTACGGCGAGACCGGACGTGCTCCAGCGCCTCCCGGCCCGCCTCGGAGAGCGCCACCCGTACCGACCGGGCATCGTCCGGGTCGGGACTGCGCACGATCAGCGCCCGTTCGTCGAGCGCCGCGAGCACCCGGGTCATTGTCGGAGCCGTGACCGCCTCGCGCTGGGCCAGCTCACCCAGGCGCAGCGGACCGTACTGCTCGATGGAGACCAGCGTGGACAACTGCAGTGGCGGCACGTCGTTGGTGACCAGCCGGATCCGCCGGTGCAGCCGGCTGACCGCCAGCCTCAGCCGGGTGGCCAGCTCGGTGTCGGTGGCCGCCGCCATGGGGTGCTCCTCGGCTACAGGACTCGATTCGAACGGCACAGTACCCCGCGGCAATCGTGCTGGCGACTATCCGGCCGCCGCGGCGCAGGCCTGCGCCAGCGTCGGCTGGGTGTCCAGCGCCTCCAGCAGGCCGCTCACCTCGAGCACGCGGTGCACGATGGGGGACGGAGCGGCGAGGCTGAGCCGACCGCCCAGAGCGTCCACCCGGTTCTTCGCCCGGACAAAAACGGTCAGGCCGGTCGAGTCGCAGAAGGTCACGCCGGACAGGTCGTAGACGAGCCGGGCCTGCCCACCGGCCAGGAGCCGGTTGGTCAGGTCCGCGAGCTCCGGTGCGGTGGCCAGATCGAGCTCTCCGGCAACGCTGATCACGGTGACTCCGCGGTCGCGTGGCTCCGAGTCGATGCTGAATGTCATTGGGTACAGTCTCCAACCGGGGCGGTACGACGGCCGCAGCGGGGGTGGGGGCGATGATCCAACCACTGCCGCGGCCTATCCCGATGGTATGTGCTGCGGCTCGCCTAGGCTTGCTGTGGCTCACAGCGCCGTGATGTCCTCTTTGGTGCCACAGAGTGTGTGCACCGCAGTGGCGGGCCGGCACTTCTACTGGTCGCCGCAGAACAAACACCCAGGGGAGGACCGTGGCAGCGCAGGTCGACCCTGGTGCCGTGCTGGTGGTGGTCCAGGATGAACGAAGATGCTCGGTGCTCGCGGGCTGGCTCCGTGGTGCCGGCCACCGGGTATGGACCGCGGATACCGGCGACCGGGCGGTCAAGCTTGCCGTCGGTACCCGCCTGGACGCGATCGTGCTGGACGCCCAGTTGCTCAACCGCGATCGGGACTTCTGCGCCGAACTCAAGGCGCTGCCGGCTCAGCGGTCGACGCCGCTGCTGCACGTGGCACCGGCCGGCGCCAGCGACGTTCCGCTGTCGGAGCAGTGCGACGCGTACCTGGTCGAGCCGGTAACCCGGGGCACCCTGCTCGCCGCGGTCCAGGCCTCGATCCGGGGCGCGCGGGTGCGGCGCGGCTCGGAGCGGCTGGCTGCACGGCTGGCGGAGCTGGCCCAGGCCGTCTCCGACCTCAGTCGCGCGACGACCGTACCGGAGCTGCTCTCCGTGGCCGCGACCTCGGCCGCTCGCATCTTCGAGTGCCAGGTGGTGGTCAGCGCGGTCGACCTGGAAGGCGTCCGCTTAGCCGCCGCCTGCCCCGGCCTGGATCTGCCGGCGACGGTACAGGCGTGGACCGGACCAGCTGAGCCGTTGGCGATCGGAACCCGGCTGGTAGACGATCCACCCCATCGCTGGCCGATGCTGCACTGGCCGGACGGGGACACGGTCCGGGTGATCATCGCCCGGCCCAGGCGGGAGCGCCGGGCGGTGTACATCGCCGTGCCAACCGGTACCGCCGATGTCGGTTCGCCGGTCACCACCCAGCTCGCCCACGCGGTCGCCTCCTCGATCGAGGTGCTGCGTGGCTACGCCGACCAGCGCGACCTCTCCCTCACCCTGCAGCGCAGCCTGCTCCCCCGCCGCCTGCCGTCCATCGACGGTGTGGACATCGCGGTGCGGTACGAGCCGGCGAGCGCGCACGCCGAGATCGGTGGCGACTTCTACGAACTGTCCTATGTAGACAATCGGCTGGCGGTCGCCGTCGGCGATGTCGCCGGGCATTCGCTGCACGCGGCCACCGTGATGGCGGAGCTGCGGCACGCGCTGCGGGCGTACCTCGCCGATGGCTACCCGCCGCAGGGCGTCATCCAGCGGCTCAACCAGCTCATGCTCACCCTGATCCCGGACGAGGCGGCTACGGTGTGCCTGGTCTCGTTGGACCCGGCGACCGGCGAGTTCGTGCTGGCGAATGCGGGCCACCCGGCCCCGCTGGTCTGCCACCAGGGCCGGGTCGAACCGCTCGATGAGCGCGGGCCGTTGCTCGGCATCCGGGCAGCCCACGACTCCGGCCTGGTCGGGTCGCTGCCGGTCGGCGGCACCCTGGTGCTCTACACCGACGGGCTGATCGAGCGACGCGGCGCGGACCTGCAGGAGGGACTGGACCGGCTGGCCGCCGCGGCCGCCACCGTCGAGGAGGATCTCGACGGGTTCTGCGACCGGCTGCTGACCGAGGTCAACCCGGCGATCGACGACGACATCGCGCTGCTCGCGCTGCGCCGCCAGGCGCCGGAGAGCTGACCCGGCACATCGTTCAGGCGCTGCGCAGGCCGTCCAGCGCCAAGCCCGCGGTCGCCTGTACCAGGTCGATACCGGCGTCCATCGTCGCATTCTGGTTGCTCAATACGACCACCAGCCAGTCGTGGCCGGGCTCGACGATGCGACCGATGCTGTTGATGATCCAGAGGTTCCCGTCATCGCTTAGCGACAGCCAGCCGTTCTTGACATAGACGGCGGTGGCATGGTCGCCGGCGGCCGCCGGTACGCCCCACCGCTGGTCGCCCTCGACCTTGCTCATCAGGTCCAGGATGTACGCCCGGTTCGCGGCTGCCAGCGGCCCGGGTCGGCTGACCGCGCGCAGCAACTGGAGCTGGTCGGCGACGGTCGTGGTGGTCAGCCCCCAGGAGTTGGCCGGGGTGGTGTCCCGCAGGCCGAGCGTACGGTTGGCGCGGGCCAGCCCGGCGGCGTCACCGACCTGGTTGTAGAGGTCGGTCGCGGCATCGTTGTCGCTCTGGGTGATCATGCGCGTGGCGAGGGTACGCAGATCGGCGGTCAGCTCCGCCTCGCCGCCCGCCGTGTCCTCGTCCTGCCGCTGCAACAGCAGCGCAGCGAGGATGTCCACCTTCACGATGCTGGCCGTCTCGAACCGCACCGCGGCGTTGTACGCGAACGTGGTCCCGGTGCTCAGGTCCAGCGCGGCGACCGCCGCGTGCGATCCCCGGCCGGCCAGGTAGGCGGCGACCCGGCCGCGGGTCCGCGCGGCCAGGCCCGCC
>JAFMQQ010000082.1 GCA_017354595.1 Micromonosporaceae bacterium | reverse complement strand
CTGTCGGCCAATGCCATCAGCCTGTCCCGTACCTCGATCGAGACCTTCATCGTCGTCATGGCGCTCACAGCGCGAGTTTACCGGGAGGTTCACCCGCTGGCATACCGATGGCGAACCTGGAGCGCTCGAGCGTACCCCGGGTACGTCAAACGAACGTATGTTCCCTCAGCGAACAGGCCGGTGTTATCGTGCCGGGGTGGCCGTGATCGTCCCGCTGCACCAGGCCGTGGCCGAGCTGATCCACGATGGCGACACGGTGGCGATGGAGGGCTTCACCCACCTGATCCCGTTCGGCGCCGGACACGAGATCATCCGGCAGCGCCGGCGCGGGCTGACCCTGGTGCGGATGACGCCAGACGTGATCTACGACCAGCTGATCGGCATGGGCTGTGCCCGCCGGCTGGTCTTCTCCTGGGGCGGCAACCCCGGTGTCGGCTCGCTGCACCGGTTCCGGGACGCGGTCGAGAACGGTTGGCCGGCGCCGCTGGAGCTGGAGGAGCACAGCCACGCCGGGATGGCCAACCGGTACGTCGCCGGCGCCAGCGGGCTGCCCTTCGCCGTGCTGCGCGGGTACACCGGCACCGACCTGGCCACGCAGACCGGCAACATCAAGCCGATCACCTGCCCGTTCACCGGCGAGGTGCTGACCGCGGTACCGGCGCTGCGGCCGGACGTGGCGGTGGTACACGCGCAGCGCGCCGACCGGGCCGGCAATGTGCAACTGTGGGGCATCATCGGCGTACAGAAGGAGGCGGTACTGGCGGCGGAGCGCAGCCTGGTCACGGTGGAGGAGGTCGTCGACGAGCTGGACCCGCGTCCCGGCGCGATTGTGCTGCCGGCCTGGGCTCTGTCCATGGTTTCTGTGCTGCCGGACGGTTCCCATCCCTCGTACACCCACGGATACTCGGTGCGGGACAACGACTTCTACCTCGCCTGGGACGCGATCAGCCGGGACCGCCAGCGGTTCACGGACTGGATGGAAGAGCACGTGATGCGATGACCGAACTATCTACTGTGGACACCGCGACGTGGACCGCGGACGAGATGATGACCGTCGCCGCGGCCCGCGCGCTGGGCGACGGCGCGGTCTGCTTCGTCGGCATCGGCCTGCCCAGCACCGCGGCCAATCTCGCGCGCCGCACCCATGCACCCAATCTGGTCCTCGTGTACGAGTCGGGCACCCTGGGTGCCAAACCCGACTTCCTGCCATTGTCCATTGGGGACGGTGTGCTCGCCGAGACGGCCGACTCGGTGGTCAGCGTGCCCGAGGTCTTCAACTACTGGCTGCAGCCCGGCCGGGTCGACATCGGCTTCCTCGCCGCCGCCCAGCTCGACCGGTACGGCAACATCAACACCACGGTGATCGGCGGCGACTACGCGAACCCCCGGGTACGCCTGCCCGGTGCCGGCGGTGCGCCCGAGATCGCCGCCTCCTGCCGGGAAGTGATCGTGGTGGTACGGCAGAACCCGCGCACGTTCGTCGACCGGCTCGACTTCGTCACCAGTCTCGGCTACGGCAGCGGCCCCGACGACCGGCGCCGGCTCGGCCTGCGCGGTGGTGGGCCGCGGGTGGTCATCACCGACCTGGGTGTGCTGGAGCCGGACCCGGCCACCTGCGAGCTGACCCTCACCCGGCTGCACCCGGGCGCGACCGTCGAGCAGGCGCGCGCCGCGACCGGCTGGCCGCTCGCGGTCGCGGCCGAACCGGGCAGCACGCAACCGCCCACCGCCGGCGAACTGGCCGTGCTGCGCCACCTCGAAGCAACCAAGGGAAACCGGGAGGCAGCCTCATGACGGAGCCCGCTGGCGCGCTACACGCGCGCAATTTCGAGGCAACTCACGAACGGCTCGACCTGCCCGAGTACGAGCGGCCGCAAGGGTTGCACCCGCCGATGAACAGCCCCGGGTACAAGTCGACCGCGCTGCGCTCGCCGGCCCGGCCGCTGGTGCTGCTGCCACAGCGGCTGACCGAGGTGACCGGCCCGCTGTTCGGCTCCGAACGGGTCACCGAGTCCGAGGCCGACCTGACCAGGGCCGGGCCGGGTGCCGAAGAGGCGATCGGCCAGCGGATCATCGTGCACGGCCGGGTACTGGACTCCGACGGCCGGCCGATCCCCGACACCCTGGTTGAGGTGTGGCAGGCCAACGCGGCCGGCCGGTACCGGCACAAGGTCGATACCTGGCCGGGTCCGCTGGACCCGAACTTCACCGGCGGCGGCCGGGTGGTCACCGACGAGCAGGGCTGGTACCGCTTCACCTCGATCAAGCCGGGCGCCTACCCGTGGGGGAACCATTACAACGCCTGGCGGCCGGCGCACATCCACTTCTCGCTGCTGGGCCGGGCGTTCACCCAGCGGCTGGTCACGCAGATGTACTTCCCGGACGATCCGCTGTTCGAGTACGACCCGATCTACAACTCGATCCCCGACCCGAAGGTGCGGCAGCGGCTGGTCTCCCGGTTCGACATGGAGCACACCCGGCCGGACTGGGCGCTGGCCTTCCGGTGGGACATCGTGCTGCGCGGCACCGGGCGTACCCCGATGGAGGAGCCACATGAAGACTGAGGCGCCGCTGGGACTTACGCCATCGCAGACCGTCGGACCGTACCTGCGCCTGGTGCTGCCCTGGCCGGACGGGCCCGACGTGGTACCGGAGGGGACACCGGGCAGCTTCGTGCTCTCCGGCCGGCTGCTGGACGGGCACGGCGATCCGGTACCGGACGGGTTGGTGGAGACCTGGCAGGCCGATCCGGCCGGCCGGTTCAATCACCCCGACGACCCGCGCGGCGCGGCCAGCGGCCCGGCCAGCTTCAGGGGCTACGGCCGGTGCCCCACCGACGATGATGGCCGGTTCTGGATCCGCACCCTCAAGCCCGGCCCGCTGCCCACGCCGGAGGGTGGCCAGGAGGCGCCGCACCTGGACGTCTCGGTCTTCGCCCGGGGCATCCTGGTGCGGATGGCCACCCGGTGCTACTTCAGCGACGAAGAGGCGGCGAACCGAGCCGATCCGGTGCTGTCCACAGTGGAGGAAGACCGGCGGGAAACCCTGGTGGCGACCGCGGAATCCGGTGGCTACCACTGGGACATCGTGCTGCAGGGCCCGGGGGAGACAGTCTTCTTCGATGTCTGAAGACCAGCTCTTCAGTCCGATGTGGACGGATCCAGCGGTGGCCGGGGCGACCAGCGACCTGGCCTGGCTGCAGGCGATGCTGGATACCGAGGGGGCACTGGCCCGGGTCTGCGCCCGGGCCGGCCTGATCCCCGAGCCGGCCGCGTCGGCGATCGAGGCCGGGTGCCGGGCCGACCGGTACGACCCGGTGGAGCTGGGCCGGCTCGCGGTCGACCACGCCTCCCCAGTGGTACCGCTGGTGGCGCAGTTGCGCGCCGCGCTGCCCGAGGACGCGGCCCGGTACGTGCACCCCGGTGCCACCAGCCAGGACATCCTGGATACCGCGATGTGCCTGGTCGCCACCCGGGCGAGCGAACCGGTCCTGGCCGATCTGGCCGGCCTCGCCGACCGGCTCGCCGGTCTCGCCGACCGGTACCGGAACACTGTCCAGATCGGACGGACGCTGCTCCAGCAGGCCGCGCCGACCACCTTCGGCGCGGTCTGCGCGGGCTGGCTGGTCGCCGTCGACCAGGCACGCGCCGGGCTGGACCGGGCCCGGCGGCGGCTCGCGGTACAGTTCGGCGGCCCGGTGGGTACCCTCGCCGCGTTCGGCGAGCGCGGGCCGGAGTTGCTCGCCATGCTCGCCGCCGAGCTGGGATTGGCCGAACCGGTGCTGCCCTGGCACACCGACCGGACCAGGATCGGCGAGCTGGCCGGTGCGCTCGGGGTGGCCGCCGGCGCGCTCGGCACCATCGCGCTGGACGTGGCGCTGCTCGCGCAGACCGAGGTGGGTGAGCTCGCCGAGGGTTCGCCGGGTGGCTCCTCCTCCATGCCACACAAGCGGAATCCGGCGCGCAGCGTGCTGGTGACCGCGGCCGTACACCGGACACCCGGGCTGGTCGCCACGCTGCTGGCCGCGATGCCGCAGGAGTTGCAGCGGGCCGCCGGCCGCTGGCAGGCCGAGCCGCCGGTGCTCACCGAGCTGCTCCGGCTGGTCGGCGGCGCCGCCGCTCACACCAGGCGGCTGGTCGAGGACCTGCGGGTGGACGCTGACCGGATGCGGGCGAACCTGGACGCCTCCGGCCTGGCTGCCGGTGCCTCGGGCAGCCAGGCTGTGGCCGCCGCGGGCGCCCTCGTTGAGCGTGCTCTCAACCACCATACCAAACCGTCCACAAGGGACTGAGATGGCGAAGCTGCAGCATGAGGAGTTCGGGCCGGCAGGCGGGCCGGTGCTGGTGCTGGGCGGGTCGCTCGGCACCGCGCTGCGGATGTGGCGGCCACAGGTCGAGGCGCTCGCCGACCGGTACCGGATCATCTGTTACGACCACCGCGGGCACGGCGGCTCGCAGGTGCCTCCCGGACCGTACACAATGGACGATCTGGGTGGTGACGTGCTGGCGCTGCTCGACGGCCTGGGCGTGGACAGCTTCGCCTACTGTGGACTCTCGCTCGGCGGCATGGTCGGCATGTGGCTGGCCGCGCACCAGCCCGGCCGGGTGCGGCGACTGGTGCTGCTGTGTACCGCCGCCCACCTGCCACCGGCGCAGGGTTGGCTGGAGCGCGCCGCCCGGGTCCGCGGGGCCGGCATCACCAGCATCGCCGATACCGTGCTGGCGCGCTGGTTCACTGCCGCGATGCCGGGCACCGATCCCCGGGTCGCCTGGTGCCGGGAGATGCTGCTGGCCACACCGGCGGAGGGGTACGCCGGCTGCTGCGAGGCGATCGCCATGATGGACCTGCGGCCGGAACTGGTCCGGATCGCCGCGCCGACCCTGGTGGTCGCCGGCGCACTCGACCCGGCCACCCCACCGACCTTCGCCGGGCAGATCGCGGCCGCCGTACCGGCAGCGCGCCTGACCATCCTCCCGGACGCCGCTCACCTGTCCAATGTAGAGTGTCCGGATTCGGTGAGCGGACTGCTCACGGAACACCTGGAGAGTACCGATGGCTGACCAGCACGAGGCTGGGATGGCGGTGCGGCGCGCCGTGCTGGGCGACGCGCACGTCGACCGGGCGGTGGCGCGCACCGACGAGTTCACCGCCGACTTCCAGGAGCTCATCACCCGGTACGCCTGGGGCGAGGTGTGGACCCGACCGGGCCTGGATCGCCGCGTGCGCAGCTGCATCACCCTCGCGATGCTCGCCACCCTTCGCTGCGACGAGGAGGTGGCGATGCACGTACGGGGCGCGCTGCGCAACGGGTTGACTCCAGCGGAGATCAAGGAGGTGCTGCTGCAGGTCGCCATCTACGCCGGTGTACCGGCGGCGAACACCGCATTCGCGGTGGCCCAGCGCGTCCTGCGCGAGGAGAGCGTGCTGCCGGAGGAGGGAGCTGCGCCCACGGAGGAGCAGCCGTGACCGGCGCGGCGCAGCCAGCTCCGGACCCGCCGGCCGCCGGGGGACCGGCTCCGGGCGCCGAGTTCGTGCAGTCGCTGGATCGCGGGCTCGCGGTGATCCGGGCCTTCGACGCCGAACACACCGAGCTGACCCTCAGCGAGGTCGCCCGGATCACCGGGCTGACCCGCGCCAGCGTCCGCCGCTTCCTGCACACCCTGGTCGAGCTCGGCTACATGCGCAGCAACGGGCGGCACTTCTCGCTGCGCCCGAAGATTCTCGAGCTCGGGTACGCGTACCTGTCCAGCCTCGGGCTGCCCGAGGTGGCGATGCCACACCTGGAGCACCTGGTGGAGCGTACCCATGAGTCCTCCTCGGTTTCGGTACTCGACGGCGACGAGGTGGTGTACGTCGCCCGGGTGCCGACCAAGCGCATCATGCGCATCGCGATCAGCGTCGGTACCCGGTTTCCGGCGTTCGCCACCTCGATGGGCCGGGTGCTGCTGGCCGGCCAGCCCGACGGCTGGCTGGATGGGTACCTCGGCTCCGCGGATCTGCACCGGTTCACCCGACACACCATTGTGGACGCTGAGCAGCTGCGGTTGGAACTGGTACGGATTCAGCGCCAGGGCTGGGCGATGGTGGACCAGGAACTGGAGGAGGGGCTGCGTTCGCTGGCCGCGCCGATCCGCGACGAGCGGCACCGGGTAGTGGCAGCCATCAATGTGTCGGCGCACGCGGGCCGGGGCAGCCCGGAGGCGATGCGGGCGGAGTTCCTGGAGCCGCTGCTGGCCACGGCGAAGCTGATCGAAGAGGATCTGCGCGCCGCCGGCGCCGGCCGCTGAGCCGGCTCAGTTGTTGCGTCTCAGCGCATCAGGTCGTCGGTTGCGATGTCCACCCAGCCGAGCACGACCGAGGTGATCCGCTCGCCGGGACCGAATACGCCTGCGTTGACATATCCGCCGTCGGTCAACACATAGGTGTGTACCGCCAGCGCGGGCTGCAACTCGACCCGCCAGAAGTGCGGAATGCCGTTACGGGCGTACTCCCCGGGCTTCACGTGCCGGTCCTCCTCGCCCGAGCCCGGCGAGACCACCTCGACCGCGAGCAGCACGTGCCTGGCCGCCACGTTGTTCGTACCCTCGTCCTTGCCCGAACGGCGGAACACAGTGACATCCGGGATACGCGCGTCTGGCGGCACATCGTGGAAGACCACGATCTCCTCGAACTCCACCTGGAGGTCGGGTGGGCACTGTGCCTCTAGTGCGTTGGTGAGCCGGCGCTGGACCCGTCGGCCATTCGTGGTGGCACGGGACATCGGACGAAGGATCCCTTCCACGACTTCGCAGCGCGCGTCGGCGGGCAGAGTGAGGTAGTCCTCCAACGTGAGTTGGGTATTCACGTCGAGGGTCCGACCTGACACCTGTTCGACCAGCAGCATAGGGGAGGTCCTTTCCGTATCTCGACCAGCCGTTCCATCATGCCATCTCCGGGGCTCAGCGGACCCGGGCGCGCAGGGCTTCCAGGTCGCGTACCACCACCCGCAGCCGGCTGGTGCGGATCGCACCATCGGCGCGCAGCGCGCTCAGCGCCTTGCTCACCGCCTCCCGCGAAGCGCCGGTCCAGCTCGCCAGCTCGTCCTGGGACAGCGGCAGGTTGATCAGGATCCCGTCCGCCGTCTGTTCGCCGAAGCGGTCGACCAGCTCCAGCAACCGCGCCGCCACCCGGCCCGTGGTGTCGTGCGCGCCGAACTCGATCCGCTTGCGGTCCGCGTCCCGCAGCCGGCCGACCAGCAACTGGGTCAACAGCACCGCGACCCGGCCGTGCGCCTGGAGGAACGTGGTGAACTCCGGCAGCGGAGTCACCAACGCGGTCACCGGTTCCAGCGCCTGTACCGTCGCCGAATACGCACCACCGTCCATTGCGGACAGCTCGCCGATCAGCGCGCCGGGTCCGCGTACCGCGAGAATCACCTCGGTTCCGCCCGCGGTGTAACTGGTCACCTTCACCCGTCCGGTGCGCAGCACCACCACCGCGTCGCACTGCACCTGTTCCCGGACCAGGATCTCGCCCCGGTCGTAGCGCCGCGGCCGGCCGCGCCGGGTCAGGTCTGCCACCTCGGCCGGGAGGAGGCGGTCCCAGAACTCGGCCGGCTCGGTCACGTGGTCGGGCTTCGCTGTGCCGGTGCGGCCGATCCCACAACATAAGGGTGTACCGGCGCCCGCCGGCCCTTGACCGGCAACTCGCCGAGCGACCGGGCGGCCAGCCCAGGCCCGAGCAGCGCCAGGTCCGGACCGAGCTGGCGCAGGGTCGCCTCGCCGACCACCACCTGCCCCGGCTCGGCGATGCCCTGCAACCGGGACGCCACGTTGACCGCGTCGCCCATGGCGTTGAAGCCGCGCAGGGTCTCGCTGCCGATGTTGCCGACCAGTGCCGGCCCGGTGTTGATGCCGACCCGGAACCGTGGCCAGCTCGGCTCGGCGTGCGCGATCGTCTCGACCGCCTGCTGCATCGCCAGTCCGGCGCGTACCGCGCGGGCCGCGTGGTCGGCTTGCCGGGCCGGCGCGTTGAACAGTGCCAGCAGTGCGTCGCCGACGAACTGCACGATGGTGCCACCGCCCGCCAGCACGCATGGCACCGCCACGCCGTGGTACCGGTTGAGCATCCGTACGATCTCCGCCGGCGGTACCGACTCGGAGAACGTGGTGAACCCGCGCAGGTCGGCGAAGAGCGCGGTCACCTCGACCACCGAGCCGCCCAGTGCGGCCTGGTCCGGGTCGGCGAGCAGCGCGGCCGCCACATCCGGCGACAGGTACCGGCGGAACAGCGTCTCCAGCTCGCCGTAGAGCCGGGCGTTCTCCAGCGCGATGGAGAGTTGGTTGGCGAGCGTGGCGACCAGGTCCCGGTCCGGCCCGGCCGCTGCCGGCGCCCGGATCGCACCGGCGACCCGTCCCTTGACCGTCAGCGGCAACAGCAGCGCGTCGTCATCGGCTAATCGAGCTGGATCGTACTCACGGCCATCGATTAGTATCGCGCCGTCGCTGACCAGCCCGAGCTCGACCGCGCCGAAGGCCGGCGCCACCAGCGCCCGGACATTGTCCAGCAGCACCGGCTCGGCGGCACCGACCCGGGCCTGCTCACCGACGGCGACCAGGGCGGCCAGCCGGCGGGACAGCCGCCGTTCCGCGGCCAGTGCGGTGCCGGCCCGGTCCAGTACCGCACGCTGCAACTCGGAGAGTCCGAACCGCTCGCCGACCCGGGCCACCACCGCCCCGGTACCGGCGCCGGTACGCTCGCCCTCCTCCAGTGCCGCCACCAACTCCTCCAGCGCGGTGGCGTACTCCTCGCGGATGCGTCGCGCCGTGGCCGACAGCGTGATGCTGTCGAAGACGCCGGCGCTGGAGCCTTCGCGGGCGTACTGGACGTAGGCGCTGTAGGCGACGAAGGCGAAGCCGGCGGTCAGCAGCAGGTGCCACTCCCACCAGGACAGGTGCCACTTCACCGCGAGCGTGACCGCGACCATCGCCTCGGCCAGCAACACGAACGCGGTGATCAGGCTGACCAGCATGGCGGCCGGCCGGCGCCGGTGCAGCGCGTAGTACCGTCCGGCCGCCACCAGGTACAGGCCGACCACGACCGCCGCCGGTACGGCGAGCCAACC
>JAFMQQ010000081.1 GCA_017354595.1 Micromonosporaceae bacterium | reverse complement strand
CCGGGTGATCGCGCAGGGCGGCGACGGCGGGACCGTGGACATCGGCATGGGTTGCCTGTCCGGGATGTTCGAGCGCGGCGACGATGTGCTCTACGTCTGCTACGACAACGAGGCGTACATGAACACCGGCGTGCAGCGCTCCGGCGCCACCCCGCCCGCGGCGCGTACCGCCACCACTCCGGTCGCCCTCGGCGCGCCGGGCAACCGGTTCGGGCAGGGCAAGGACGTGCCGCGGATCGCGATGGCGCACCGGATCCGGTACGTCGCCACCGCCACCGTCGCCGACCTGCGCGACCTGGAGGCGAAGGTGGTGCGGGCGATGTCGTTGCACGGCACCCGCTACCTGCACGTGCTGGTGCCGTGCCCGCTGGGTTGGGGCCACCCGGCCGAGGACACCATCAAGGTCGCCCGGCTGGCCACCCAGAGCGGCCTGTTCCCGGTCTTCGAGGCCGCGTACGGCACCGTGGTCGCCAGCACCCGGATCCGGCGCCGGGCGAGTGTGGCCGAGTACCTGCGCGCGCAGACCCGGTACGCCCACCTGTTCGGCGACCGGCAACGGACGGGCATCATCTCCGCCCTCGAAGCACTCGCCGAGCGCAACATCGAGGAGTACGACCTGGACCGCCCGGACGCGCCCGATGACTGACGGCGCGCTGTCTCCCGCAGAGGAAGCGAAATGACTGAGACCCCGTTCGCCATCACGCTGCCGGTCGGCTCCAGCCTGGCCAACAAGACCGGTGCCTGGCGTACCCGCCGGCCCGGGTACGTCACCCTGCTCCCGCCCTGCGCGAAGGACTGCCCGGCGGGGCAGAATCCGCGTGGCTGGCTGACGGCTGCCGAGGAAGCCGACTACGAACGCGCCTGGCGCCTGGTGATGGCGGTCAACCCGTTCCCGGCCGTGATCGGGCGGGTCTGCTACCACCCCTGCCAGACCGCCTGCAACCGTTGCCAGGTCGACGAGCCGGTCGGCATCAACGCGGTCGAGCGCTTCATCGGTGACGAGGGCCTGCGTCGCAAGTGGACGGTACCGGTCGCCGCGCCGACCGGTCGGCGGGTGCTGGTGGTCGGCGCCGGCCCGTCCGGCCTGACCGCCGCGTACCACCTGACCCGGCTCGGCCACCAGGTGGTGGTACGCGACGCCAACCCGCAACCCGGTGGCATGATGCGGTACGGCATCCCCCGGTACCGGTTGCCTCGCGAGGTCCTGGACGCGGAGATCGACCGGATCCTCGCCATGGGCGTGACACTCGAATGTGGACGGTCGGTCACCGACCTGCGCCAGGAGATCGCCGAGGGCAGCTTTGATGCGGGCTATGTCGCGGTCGGTGCGCAGATCGGCAGGCATGCCGAGATCCCCGCCGGCGACGCCGGCCGGATCGTGGACGCGCTGGGCGTGCTGCACCGGGTCGCCGAGGGTGAGCCGGTGCGGCTGGGCCGGCGGGTGCTGATCTATGGCGGCGGCGATACCGCGATGGACGCGGCACGCACGGCACGGCGGATCGGCGCCACCGAGGCGGTGGTGGTGTACCGGCGCACCCGGGACCGGATGCCGGCGCACGAGATCGAGGTGGACCAGGCGCAGGAGGAGGGCATTTCGCTGCGCTGGCTGTCCACCATCAGCGCGGTGGACGGCGAGCGGGTGGTCATCGAGAAGATGCGGTTGGACGACACCGGGTTCCCGCAGCCGACCGGCGAGTTCGAGGAGCTGGCGGCCGACTCGGTGGTGCTGGCGCTGGGCCAGCAGGCGGATCTGTCCCTTCTGGACAGTACTCCGGAGGTGGCCGTCCGCAAGGGCACCGTCGAGGTGGGACCGGGCCTGATGACCGGGCGGCCGGGCGTCTTCGCCGGTGGGGACATCACCGCCGGGGAGCAGACGGTGACCCAGGCGATCGGCGACGGTACCCGCGCCGCGGCCGCGATCGACGCCTACCTGCGGACCGCCGGCTGGTCTGCGCCGCCCGAGCCGGCACTGGCCACAGTGGACCGGCTCAACACCTGGTACTACTCGGACGCGCCGGCCAGCGTGGCACCGCGGCTGACCGCGGCCCGCCGGGCCACCACCTTCGACGAGGTGGTGGGTGGGCTGGACCGCGAGACGGCGCTTTTCGAGGCGCGCCGGTGCATGTCCTGCGGCGACTGCTTCGAGTGCGACAACTGCTACAGCGTCTGCCCGGACAACGCGATCGTGAAGCTCGGTCCCGGGCACAGGTACACCATCAATCTGGACTACTGCAAGGGTTGTGGGCTGTGCGCGACCGAGTGCCCGTGCGGCGCGATCGATATGGTCAACGAGCAGGTGTGAGACGTCGCCGGCGGCGGTCGCTGGTTGCCCGGCCGCCGCCGGCGGCACAACCGGTCAGCGCGGCGGCGTGCAGGAGGCGCGTACCACCAGTTCGGTGGGCAGCCGTACGTGGGTGTCGCGTTCCACCCCGGCGATGAGGTCGACCAGCAGGTACAGCGCCTCGGCGCCCATCTGCTGCAGCGGCTGCTTGATCGTGGTCAGCGGTGGCGAGGCCAGGGCGGACTCGGGGACGTTGTCGAAGCCGATGACCGACAGGTCGTCCGGGACGCTGAGGCCGAGGCTGTGCGCGGCGGAGACGGTCGCGATCGCGGAGAGGTCGTTGGCGGCGAAGACCGCCGTCGGGCGCTCGGGACGGCGCAGCACGTCGCGGGCCGGCCCTTCGGCCGTCTCGATCCGGTAGCCGCCGATGCCCACCAGGGTCTCATCCACGGTGACCCCCGCCTCCGCCATCGCCTTGCGGAAGCCGGCCTCGCGAAGCCGCGCCGACTCGAGGTCGGGGCGACCGCCGATGAACCCGATCCGCCGGTGGCCGAGCCCGATCAGGTAGTTGGTCGCCAGTACCGCGCCGGCGAAGTTGTCCGAGTCCACAGTGGGCATTCCGGACCGCCCGGTGTGCGGGTCGATCGCGACAACGTGGACGCCAGCCTTGGTCTCAACCACGGTGGGGGTGACCAGGATCGCGCCGTCGATGAGGGTGCCGGACAGGCGGGCCAGAGAGCGCCGTTCCCAGCCGACCCGCGAGCCACGGGTACCGGCCGCGTAGGCGAGCAGTTCGTATCCGGTCTGCGCCACCTCGGAGGAGACGCCCTTGAGCAGCTCGGTGGAGAACGGCTCGAACTCGGCCACGAGGATGCCCAGCACGTTGGTGCGGTGGCTGCGAAGGCTCTGCGCACCGAGACTCGCCTCGTAGCCGAGTTGGTCGATGACCTGCTGTACCCGGTCCACTGTGGCCTGCGCGACTCCCCAGCGTCCGTTCACGACTTTGGAGACGGTCGCCACCGAGACGCCGGCCGTACGGGCGACGTCGGACATCTTCACGCGTTGCGGGATCTCCACGCATCGGATAATAGAGGCCCACGGGCCGTGTTTCGCAAACGTTATCGACACCGATTGACAGCAGGTTTCGGGGCTGTAAAACTCGGCCCCAGCCCCGAGTGAGTCAGCCACCCCCGAGGAGACCATATGAGACTCAAGCGCCGGTCCGGCGCTATCTTTGCGCTGGTTGCGACGGCCGCTCTCGTCGCGAGCGGGTGTTCCAGTGGCGGCAACAACAGCCAGTCGAGCAGCGGCCTGTACAAGAATCCGGTGACCATCACCTGGTGGCACAACGCGAATACGGCTGGTCCACTGAAGGACTACTGGCAGAAGGTCGCCAACGACTTCCACGCATTGCACCCGACCGTCACGATCAAGATCTCGGCGATCGAGACCAACGATCTCCAGCGCAACCGGATCCCGGCCGCGCTGCTGAGCGGCAACCCACCGGACCTCTTCCAGGCCTGGGGCGGCGGCGAGATGGTCGAGCAGGTGCAGTCCGGCTACCTGAAGGACATCACGGCCGACACCAAGACCGAGGTCGCCAGCATGGGTCCGGCGGCCAACATCTGGGCGGTCAATGGCAAGCAGTACGGCCTGCCGTATGACTTCGGTATCGAGGGATTCTGGTACAACAAGGACATGTTCACGAAAGCCGGCATCACGTCCAAGCCGGCGACGCTGGACGACCTGAAGGCCGACATCGCCAAGCTCAAGACCGCCGGCGACACCGCGATCGCCGTCGGTGCCGGCGACAAGTGGCCCGCGGCACACTTCTGGTACAACTTCGCCGTGCGGGAGTGCTCGGCCACTGCTCTGTCCAACGCCTCCACCAAGCAGGACTTCACCGACCCGTGCTTCGTCAAGGCGGGCGACGACCTGAAGTCGTTCCTCGCCACCAGCCCGTTCCAGGCCAAGTTCCTGGCCACCTCCGGTCAGCAGGGCGCGTCAAGCTCGGCCGGCCTGCTCGCCAACGGCAAGGCCGCGATGGAGCTGATGGGCGCCTGGGACGGCGGAACGATGCAGGGCCTGACTCCCGACCAGAAGGAGCCCACCTTCCTGGACTGGTTCCCGTTCCCGTCGGTCCCCGGCGCGGGCGGCAGCCAGAACACCCAGATGGGCGGCGGTGACGGCTTCGCCTGCTCCAAGAAGGCTCCGCCGGAGTGCGTGGAGTTCCTCAAGTACATCGTCAGCCCCGAGGTGGAGAAGGGCTTCTCCGCGACCGGCGCCGGCGTACCTACGGTCAAGGGCGCAGAGGTTGGCCTGGCCGACCCGGTGCTGCAGACCATCGCCAAGGCAACGCAGTCGGCCGGTGGGATCCAGCTCTGGCTCGACACCGCCTTCGGCGCGAAGGCCGGTACCGCAATGAACGACGCGATCGTCGCCATCTTCGCCAACAAGGGCACCTCGCAGGGCGTTGTCGACGCGTTGCAGAAGAGCGCAGGGCGGTGACTGCAACCCAACCATCCGTGAGCCTCGCCGACCGCGCACCCGCGCGGCCGGCGGGGCCGCGGCCTCGCGTACCGGGCCGGGCGGCCCGCACCCGGCGCAAGTGGTACGAGATCATCGGGCTCACCGGGCCGGCGTTGCTCGTCTTCACCCTCTTCGTCCTGGTACCGATCGGCTTCGCGGTCTACTACAGCCTCTACCGTTGGCACGGGTACGGCTGGCCGACCGAGTTCGTCGGGCTGGACAACTACTTCGGCCCACTCGGCGCGTTCCGGGACCCCATCTTCCGGGACGGGCTGCGCAACAACTTCATCGTCCTCGTGGGGTCCCTGGCGGTACAGGGACCGCTGGCGCTCGGGATCGCGCTACTGCTCAATCGCCGCTTCCGCGGGCGTGCCGTGTTCCGCCTGCTGGTCTTCGTCCCGTACGTGCTGGCCGAGGTTACCGTCGGCATCATGTGGCAGCTGATCCTGCAGCCGGACAGCGCCGCCGACTCCTTCCTGCGCAGCATCGGGCTGGGCGGCCTGGTCACCGGATGGCTGGCCAACCTCAACGTCGTCCTCTGGACGATGCTGTTCGTGCTGACCTGGAAATACACCGGTTTCGCGCTGATCCTCTTCCTGGCCGGGCTGGCGAACATCCCGGATGAGCTGACCGAGGCGGCCGCGATCGACGGGGCCAGCTGGTGGCAGATCCAGCGGCACGTCACGATCCCGCTGCTGGGGCCGACGATCCGGATCTGGATGTTCCTGTCGATGATCGGTTCGCTGCAGTTGTTCGACATCCCGTGGGTGACCTCGCAGGCATCGGTACGGTCGCTGGGGGCCTCCAACACCATGGCGACCTACATGGTCGAGGAGGGCTTCAACCAACGACTGTGGAGCTATGGCAACACGGTCGCCGTGATCCTGTTCGTCATCTCGTTCGTCGCCGCGCTGCTGTTCCAGCGCTTCGTGCTGCGCCGGGACGTCGACGGCGCGTTGACCCGGAGGGCTAACTGATCATGGCTGCGACCGCCACTCTGCCGAGCACGGCCCGCCGGAAACCGGTCAGGTGGGGTAACCCGGTCACCTACGTCCTGGCGCTCGCCGTCGCCGCAGTCTCGATCGCTCCGGTGATCTACGTGATTCTCGGCGGGTTCCGCACCACCGGCCAGATCGCCGCGGACCCGGCCGGGCTGCCCCGACCCTGGGTCTGGTCCACCTACGGCAGCGTGGTCGGCCAGACCGTGTTCTGGCGCGACCTGTTGAACAGCACTCTGATCGCCGGAGGCACCACAGTCGGCGTCCTGGTGCTGGGGGTCTGTGCGGCCTTCGTCCTGGCGCGCTACAAGTTCCGCGGCCGGGAGGGGATGTACACCTACTTCACCCTCGGCCTGCTGTTCCCGGCCGCGGCCGGGATCCTGCCGCTCTACCTGCTGCTGAGCGATATCCACCTGACCGACGGCTACCTCGCGTACCTCGGGGTGATCATCCCCCAGGTCGCCTTCCAGTTGCCGATCACCATCGTGATCCTGCGTCCCTTCTTCGCCGCGTTCCCGATGGAACTGGAGGATGCGGCGTCGATCGACGGCACCGACCGGCTCGGTTTCTTCTGGCGCATCCTGCTGCCCCTGTCCCGGCCCGCGATCGTCACCATCGCCGTGCTCGCGTTCGTGGCGAGCTGGAACGCGTTCCTGCTGCCGCTGCTAGTTCTGCAGAACGACAGCCTGCAGACCGTACCGCTGGGCGTGCTGAACTTCTCCACCGAGCACAGCCAGGACACTGCCGGCATTCTGGCCTTCACATCGCTGTCCATGATGCCCGCGCTGCTGTTCTTCAGCTTCGCCGAACGGCAGATCGTCGGAGGCCTGCAGGGCGCGGTGAAGGGCTAGTGGTACAGCGCGTCCACAGGCAGTACGCCCCAGCCAGCGCTCTGGGGTCCGGCAGCCACCAAGGGTTCACCCACCAAGGGTTGAGGAGACGCACGACATGACCGAGGTCCCGACCCTGGCGGGCGCCCAGACGGAACCGAGGGAACGCATCCTCGAACTCCTCGCCCAGATGACCCTGGAGGAGAAGCTGGCGCAGATCGTCGGGTTCTGGGAGAAGGAGGACGGCGAGGCGGTCGCGCCACTGCAGGGCGACTTCGACAGCGTCACCAACCTGGACCAGTTCGCCCGGCACGGGCTGGGGCACCTCACCCGGGTGTACGGGACGCGCCCGCTCGATACCGGGGAAAGGGCGCGCTGGCTGTGGGAGTTCCAGCGGCGGCTGGTCACCGGTACCCGCCTCGGCATCCCGGCGATCGTGCATGAGGAGTGCCTGACCGGGCTCTCGGCCTGGAAGGCGGCCACCTTCCCCACTCCGCTCGCGTGGGGCGCCACCTTCGACCCGGCGCTGGTGAAGCGGATGGCGGTCAGCATCGGCGAGTCGATGCGGGCGCTGGGCGTACATCAGGGACTCGCACCCGTACTCGATGTCATCCGTGACCCGAGGTGGGGACGGGTCGAGGAGTGTATCGCCGAGGATCCGTACCTCGTCGGCACCATCGGTACGTCCTATGTGGAGGGTCTGCAGTCGCAGGGCGTGCACGCGGCGCTCAAGCACTTTGTCGGGTACTCGTCCTCCCGCGCCGGGCGCAACTTCGCTCCGGTCCACGCCGGTGCCCGTGAGGTCGCCGATGTGCTGCTGGTCCCGTTCGAGATGGCGATCCTCGACGGTGGCGCCCGGTCGGTGATGCACTCGTACGCCGAGATCGACGGCGTACCGGTCGCCGCGGATCCCAGCCTGCTCACCGGCCTGCTGCGGGAAAGATGGGGCTTCGACGGGACGGTCGTCTCGGACTACTACGGGGTGGCCTTCCTGCACCTGCTGCACCACGTTGCGGGCGACCTCGGCGAGGCCGCGACACTCGCGCTGACCGCCGGGGTCGACATCGAGCTGCCCACCGGGGACGCGTACACCGCACCGCTGGTCGAGGCGATCCGCGCCGGACGCGTCGATGAGGCGCTCATCGACCGGGCGGTGCTCCGGGTGCTGCACGAGAAGCTCGAACTGGGGTTGCTCGACGCGACCTTCGACGAGGACCCGCCGGCCGGCGTGGATCTCGACTCGCCGCAGCACCGCGCGCTGGCCCGTACGGTCGCCGAGGAGTCGGTGGTGCTGCTGGGCAACGACGGCACCCTGCCGCTCGCGAACGACCGCCGGATCGCGGTCATCGGGCCGAATGCCGACCGGACCGGGGCGCTCTTCGGCTGCTACTCGTTCCTCAACCACGTGCTGCCGCAGCACCCCGGTGTCGACCCGGGTATCGAGGTACCGACGGTGCTCCAGGCCCTGCGTGCCGAGTTCGGCACCGTGTCGTTCAGCGTCGGCTGTGCGGTGGACGACGCCGACCGATCCGGGTTCGATGCCGCGATCGCGGCGGCGACCGCGGCCGAGGTGGCGGTACTCGTCATGGGCGACCAGGCCGGCCTGTTCGGCCGCGGTACGGTCGGCGAAGGCTGCGACACCGACGACCTCGAGTTGCCGGGGGTCCAGCGGGAACTCGTCGAGGCGGTGCTCGCCACGGGTACGCCGACCGTGCTGGTCCTGCTCACCGGGCGCCCGTACGCGGTGGACTGGGCTATCCAGCGGTGTGCGGCGGTTGTCCAGGCCTTCTTCCCCGGCGAGGAGGGCGCTGGCGCCATCGCGGGTGTCCTATCTGGACGGATCAACCCGTCCGGCCGGCTGCCGGTCAGCCTGCCCCGCTCGGCCGGGGCGCAGCCGTACTCCTACCTCCATGTCGCCCTGGGCGAGGGCGACGAGGTGACGAACCTCGATACCACGCCGGCCGCCCCGTTCGGCTTCGGGCTGTCGTACACGACCTTCGCGTACCGCGACCTGAACGCGCCCGACCAGGTACCGACCGATGGCCTGCTGCCGGTCTCGGTAGTGGTCACCAATACCGGTACGGTCGCGGGCGACGAGGTGGTGCAGCTCTATGCGCGCGACGTAGTGGGATCGGTCACCCGGCCGGTCGCCCAGTTGCTCGGCTACCAGCGGGTGCACCTGCTCGCGGGTCAGTCGGTGACGGTACGGTTCGGCGTACCGATGGCGCGGCTCGCGTTCACCGACCGCACCTACACCCGCCTCGTCGAGCCCGGCGAGGTCGAGCTGTGGGTCGGTACCTGCGCACAACGCGCCGCCCAGGCACGCACGACCCTGGTCGGTCCAGACCGGCCGATCACTGTGGACTCTCCACGGTGGACACAGGCGGAACTCTCGACGCCGTAGCAGTCGTCCGCCGCTGCGGCTGTGACCGTGAACTCCCGGTACCGCATCGGGGTTCGCCGTT
>JAFMQQ010000485.1 GCA_017354595.1 Micromonosporaceae bacterium | reverse complement strand
TATGCACCTCGTGCAGCAGGCCCGTCTCCGGGTCGACGAACTCCATCACGCCCGCGTCGGAGAGCTCCAGCTCCCGCGGGTCCACCACCTCGACCGCGAGCAGATCGTGGCGTACCCCGAGCTTGCGCAGCGGTCGCTCCCACTGCTCCGGTGGCACCAGGAAGTCACTGACCACCACGGCCATGCCCCGCCGCCGGGGCGGCCGGTTCAGCGCGTCGATCAGCGCGCCGAGGTCGGCCCGGCCGGGCCGCACGGGTACGTCCGCGATCGCCCGCAGCAGCCCCTGTGCCTCCTTGCGCCCGGGCCGGGCGGGCAGCCGGCTGACCTGTTCGCCGGTGCCGACCACGGCACCGATCCGGTTGCCACCCCGTACGGTCAGGTACGCCACCGCGGTGGCGGCGGCGATGGCCAGGTCGCGCTTGAGGCACCGCGCGGTACCGAAGTCCAGGCTCGCCGAGAGGTCGACCGCGAGCCAGGTCTCCAGCTCCCGGTCGGCGACGGTCTGCCGGACGTGCGGCACGGTGGTACGGGCGGTCACCGGCCAGTCCATCCGCCGCACGTCGTCGCCGGGCCGGTACTCGCGCGACTCCCCCGGTTCGGTACCGGGGCCGGGCAGCAGGCCGAGATAGTCGCCCTGCAGCAGCCCGTCGAGCTTGCGGGTGACCAACAGCTGCAGCTTGCCGAGTACGGGCTCGACCCTGGCCGCGTCCTCCAGCGGGTCGGCCGGGTTGGCCGTGCGGGGCCGCCTGCTCACCGGCCACCTCGGCGATCTTGATGGTCGCGGCCGCCGATGACGGGTGAAGCGGACCAGGATCCGGAACCGGAGCGGGTGGTCATCGTGGCGCGCCCGGGTTGGGCCAGGTCACCCGCGGCGCACCGGGGTGGGCGCCAGGGTGGGCCGCGCCGGGGTGTGCCGCGCCGGGGTGGGCCGGAAAACCGCCGTTGGGCGCGGTGCCCGGCGCTCCCGGTACAGCAGTCGCCCCGGCCGCAGTTGCGGGTACCGCGTTCTGCCGGGGTGCCACGGTCGGCAGCGGCACGGTGGAGAGCACCCGGTCGATGATGCGGTCCGCCGGGATGTCGTCGGCGAGCGCGTCGTAGCTGAGCACCAGCCGGTGCCGCAGGATGTCGGGCGCGATGTCCTGCACGTCCTGCGGCAGTGCGTAGTCACGACCGCGCAACAGGGCCAGCGCCCGGCTCGCCCGTACGATGCCGAGCGAGGCGCGCGGGCTGGCGCCGTACTGGATGAGTTGCGTGACATCGGGCATGCCGTAGTCGCCCGGCGAGCGGGTCGCCAGCACCAGCCGCACCGCGTAGTCCACCAGCGCGTTGTGCACGAACACCTCGTCCGCCTTGCGCTGCAGGGCGAGCAGGTCGGTCGGGTCGAAGACCCGTTTCGGCTCGGGTGCGGAGACACCCATCCGGTACACGATCTCCCGCTCCTCGGAGTCGGTCGGGTACCCGACGTTGATCTTCATGAGGAACCGGTCGCGCTGCGCCTCGGGCAGCGGGTACACGCCCTCCTGCTCGATCGGGTTCTGGGTCGCCATAACCAGGAACGGCCGTGGCACGTCGTGGGTCTGACCGCCGATCGAGACCTGCAGCTCGGCCATCACCTCCAGCAGCGCCGACTGCACCTTCGCCGGTGCGCGGTTGATCTCGTCGGCGAGCAGGAAGTTAACGAAGACCGGGCCCAGCTCCACATCGAAGGTCTCGCTGGAGGCGCGGTAGATCCGGGTGCCGACGATGTCCGCCGGTACCAGGTCGGGGGTGAACTGGATGCGCGAGAACGTACCGCCCACCACCCGGGCCAGGGTCTCGACGGCGAGCGTCTTCGCCACCCCCGGTACCCCTTCGAGAAGGCAGTGGCCGCGGGCGAGCAGGGCGACGAACATCCGCTCGATCATCCGGTCCTGACCCACAATGACGCGCTTGACCTCAAACAGCGCCTGTTCCAGCAGGGTCGCGTCCTGTGCGGGGGTGCTCGGTGCGCCCGGCTGAGCTGCGCCGGGCTCCGACCCGGACGCAACCTGGCTGGCGGGAGTTGTCGGCTGCGCCACCGGTCCTCCTTGGCTTCGCGCTGTTGACGTCCTGCCGGACGTGGTCCTCGGGTGTCCTTCCGGACAAAGCGTGCCACTAGCTTGTCACGCCGAACCAACCGGCCGCTCGCGGACCGGTCCGCATCGTCCCCGGCCGGTCTCGAGTTGCGCGCGTGTAGCGCGCCATCGGTCGGGCGGTGCGTCCGCGGAATTCGACTGAAAGGCACGCGCCACGGGTAGACACAAGGGGCCATCTAGTGGGTACGATTCATCCGTCGCCGGGCGGCTTCCCCCGTGGCCGCCCGGCGCTCTATCTGCAGCCCGCGCCCTACGCGCGGGCGTTTTTCTGCCTAGGCTCTGCGGTGTGATCGAGCAGCTCCGCTGTTCCGCCCGCGGCTGCCGGGCCCCGGCGAGCTGGGCGCTGCGGTGGAACAACCCGAAGCTGCATCCGCCGCAGCGGCGCAAGACCTGGCTGGCCTGTGATGAGCATCGCAGCAAGCTCAGCGACTACCTCGGCACCCGCGGCCTGCTGCGGGAGGTCGAGCCGGTGGCTCTGCCCGGCCGGGCACACCCCGGCCAGAACCCGCCTACCCTCGAAACGTGAACGACCCGCTCTGGCCGCCGGATCCGATCCCGTGGCGGCCGGTCTCCCGGCGACTGATCTGGGTGGAGCAGGCGCATCTGGCCGCCTGGGCTGGCAGCATGCTACTGGCCTGCCTGATCGCGGCGTTCTGGCTGCCCTCCGCGCTGGTCTGGGTGGTGGCCACGGCCGTCGTCGCGGTCGGGCTGATCCGGGCCGTCACCATCGTGCGGTCGGTCCGAACCTGGGGGTACGCCGAGCGTGACGTGGATCTGCTGGTACGCCACGGCCTGCTGGTACGCCGGCTGTCCATCGTGCCGTACGCGCGGATGCAGTTCGTCGACGTGACCGCCGGCCCGTTGGAGCGGGCGCTGGGCCTGGCGACGGTACAGATGCACACCGCCGCGGCCGCCTCCAACGCCCGGGTGCCCGGGTTGCCCGCGGCGGCCGCGGCGCAGCTGCGCGACCGGTTGACCGCGCTGGGCGAGGTGCACCTGGAGGGCCTGTGACGCTTGCCCGGCTGCACCCGCTGACCCCGGTGCTGCGCAGTGCGCGCACCCTCGCCGTGATCATCGCCGGCGTCTCCTGGCAGGGGTACGCGTCGCTCGGGGTACTGCGCTGGAGCCTGCTGATGGTGGTGGTACTGGTCGGCGCGCTGGTGCTCTCGGTGGTCAGCTGGCTGGTCACCGGGTACCAGCTGGTCGGCCGGGAACTGCGGGTCAGCGAGGGGCTGCTGTTCCGCCGGCAGCGGGCGATACCACTGGAGCGGCTGCAGGCGGTGGAGGTGGTACGGCCGGTGCTGGCCCGGCTGGCCGGCCTCGCCGAGCTGCGGCTGGAGGTGATCGGCGCGCGCCGGGCCGAGGCGCCGCTGTCCTACCTCACCTTGCGCGAGGCGACCC
>JAFMQQ010000484.1 GCA_017354595.1 Micromonosporaceae bacterium | reverse complement strand
GCCTTGGCATGCCGCAGCTCTACCCTCTTCCGGCCGGGCTATCCATGTGGCGCGCCCGGCCCGGCGCGCCCGTGGCCTGACCCGAGCGCCTGGCGGATCGGCGCATGACTATGAAGCCGCTCTCCGGCTTCACCGTGGCGGTCACCGCCGACCGGCGCCGCGAGGACCTCGCCAACCTCCTCGAACGGGAAGGCGCCCGGGTGGTGCTCGCCCCGCCGCTGCGGATCGTACCGGTGGCCGACGATGCCGAACTACGCGCCACTACTCTCGCGCTGATCGAACGCCCGCCCGGGGTTCTGGCGGCGAACACCGCGCTCGGTATCCGTGGCTGGTTCGCGGCGGCCGAGGGCTGGGGGCTGGCCGAAGCGCTTCGCTCGGCGCTCTCCGGCGCGTACCTGGTCGCTCGGGGCAGCAGGGCGCAGGGCGCGCTACGCGCCGCCGGGCTGCCGGCGGCCTGGTCGGCCGAGTCGGAGCAATGGTCAGAGATACAGCAACACCTGCTCGCCCGCGGAGTGAGGGGTGCGCGGGTGGCGGTACAGCGAAACGGCGAGGCAGAGCCGGAACTCACCGCGGCGCTGAGCGCGGCCGGCGCCGAGGTGGTCGAGGTCGCCGCCTACCGGTGGTTGCCACCGGTCGACCCGACGCCGTTGCGGCGGATCGTCGATCTGGCCACCAACCGGCTCGTCGACGCGATCGCCTTCACCTGTGCGCCAGCTGCGGCCGCGCTGCTGTCCATCGCCGGGCCGGATGCGGGCGACCTGCTGCACGCGATGCGTACCGACGTGCTCGCCGCCTGCCTGGGGCCGGTCACGGCGGCGTCCCTGGCGCGCCACGGTGTACCGGTACTCGCCCCACACCGGGCGCGGCTGGGTGCCCTGGTCCGCGCGCTCGCCGAGGAACTGCCGAAGCGGGCGCCGACGCTGCTGGTCGCTGGCCAGCAGGTGACGCTGCGGGGACACGCCGCCGTGGTGGATGGCGCGTTGCGCCCCCTGGCGCCGGCACCGATGGCGGTGCTGCGGGCGCTGGCCGCCGCTCCGGGACGGGTGCTGTCCCGGGCGGCGCTGCTCTCGTCACTGCCGCGCGGTGCGGACGAGCACGCGGTCGAGATGGCGGTGGCCAGGCTACGCGCGGCGCTGGGCGGTTCGGCGTACGTGCAGACCGTCGTCAAGCGTGGCTACCGCCTACGGGTGGACTGAACGTCCCGGCGGGAGCCGGCCAGGCCTGCCGGATGGGCGGCCTGGCCTGCCGGATGGTTATCGCATCACCGGGCTGCCGCCCCGGGTGCTGCGGGCCATCTCCAACCGCAGCGACTGGATGGCGTGCTCGACCAGCGTGATCAGTACCGACTTGCACGATTCCCGCTGCCGGGCGTCGCAGAGCATCAGCGGTACCTCCGGCGCGATCGCGAGCGCCTCGCGTACCTCCTCCGCGGCGTACCGGGGCGCTCCATCGAAGCAGTTCACCGCCACCAGGTACGGCAACCGGCGGCTCTCGAAGAAGTCGATCGGCGCGAAGCTGTCGGTGACCCGCCGGGTGTCCACCAGGACCACGGCACCGACCGCACCCCTGATCAGCTCGTCCCACATGAACCAGAACCGGGTCTGGCCAGGCGTACCGAACAGGTACAGGACGAGGTCCTGCGCCATCGTGATGCGGCCGAAGTCCATCGCGACGGTGGTGGTGCCCTTGCCGGGCACCTTGGAGGAGTCGTCGATGCCCGCGCCGGCGGCGGTCATCACGGCTTCGGTCGTCAACGGCTCGATCTCGGATACCGAACCGACCAGGGTGGTCTTCCCGACTCCGAACCCACCCGCGATGACGATCTTCGCGGATGTAATCGCCGTCGGCGGGCGGCCAAACCTGCTATAGCCTGCGGAGTCCACTGAGCACCCTCTCCAGCACTTCCATCCTGCCGTCGGCGTCCTCGAAGCCCATCACTTCGTGCAGGGCCAGGAGTCCCTCGGCGACCATATCCGCCACCAGCACACGAGCAACGCCGAGCGGGAGGCGGGTGTACGCCGCGATCTCGGCCAGGGACTGTGCCCTGCCGTCGCAGATCGAGGCGATCACGTGCTTGTCGCGACCGGCGAACCGGGCCTCCTGCTGGCCCCGACCCGTGCAGAGGAGAATCGCCTCCAAGGCGATATCTCGTTGGGGTTCGGTACGGCCGCGGGTAACCGCGTATGGACGCACCAGCGCGCCGCGCGGATCCTGCCCTGCCTCCATATCGCCCTACCTCACCCCCTCTCCAACTCATCTAGTGCCCCTTGCGGGGATCAGCCCGCCGGCGACACGGTCTGCCTCGGCGCGGGTACCAGCGACTGGCCGACCCGGTCGACCAGTAGCGCCATCTCGTACCCGACCTGGCCGACATCGCAACCCCGCCCGGCGAGTACCGCCAGGCAGGAACCGTCGCTGATCGACATCAGGAACAGGTACCCGCCATCCATCTCAATGATTGTCTGCTGGACCTGGCCACCGTTGAAGTACCGGGCGGTGCCCTGGGTCAGGCTGACCACGCCAGCCGCGATCGCCGCGAGTTGCTCGGCGCGCTCCTCGGGTAGGCCACGTGAGCCGGCGAGCAGCAAGCCGTCGGCGGAGACGGCCACCACATGTGCCACGCCGGCCACGTGGTCGGCGAAGTTCGTCATCAGCCAACTCATGTTTTCCATGGCGCGTTGGCTCTGCATCAGTTCTCCCCTTCAGTCCCCGTGCGCGATCGATCGTCACCGCCGGCCCGTCCCCGTTGCACGCCGCGGTGGTACGCCGACAGCAGCCCGCGTACCTCCTCCGGTGTGCGACGCGCCGAACGTGCCGGCTGGGTGTCGACGCCACCCGGCACCAGCTGAGCCGCCGGTACCCGCTTCGGCAGGCCCGATCGAGTGGTCCCGCTGCCCGACACGTCGGCCGCGGCGGCCGCCGCACGCCACCCGTCGTCGGCGGCGGTACGCCAGCTCTCGTCGTAGTCCCCGGGATGGCGGGACTGCATCGGCGCCGAGGGTGGTGGCGGAGGCGGTGGTGGGGCGGCCGCGGCCGGTACGTATGGCGGCGGACCGCTGCGGGTGTACTGCTGTGGAACATGGGGTGCCGGAGACGACGGAGTCACGTTCGCCGGGCGGGCCGCGTTGAACGCCGATGCCGACCACTCGTCGTTCGTCGAGTGGCTGCGGAACCAGACCGCCTCCATCGCCCGGAAGATGGGCAGCTCCGTTGTGTCGTCCACGTACTGCTGCTGCGGGCGTGGTCCCCCGGTGCCGTACCCGAGAGCCTCGGCGGCCGACGCCACCGGTACCGGACCGGTGGGGATGCCCGGCCAGCCGCCGTTCACCTCGCTCGGCCGGGCCCAACCATTGAGGGTCGCCGTACCCGCCGGCTGGGACGACCGGCCGCCCGCCTGGGCGAGCCCGGGTAGCTGCGGCATCGGCCAGCTCTGCGCAGGGCCGACCGGCGCTCCGAAGGAGGACGGGCCGCGCTCGACCGCCAGTGGCGACCGTGGCCGCATGGTGACCGCCTCCCGA
>JAFMQQ010000080.1 GCA_017354595.1 Micromonosporaceae bacterium | reverse complement strand
AGGCGGCGGCGCAGCCGGTACCGGCGCCGCCGGCGGCCGAGCAGGCGACCGGTACGCAGGAGGGTTGAGCAGATGCGAGCGCGACGAGTCTGCGCCAGCGAGCCCCGCAGTGAGCGAAAGGTAAGCCGATGCTGATGCCACGCAAGCCCCCGAAGGGCTTCCGCAAGCCGCACCACCCGAGCCGGTCGGGTGCGGCCAAGGGCGGCACCCGGGTGGTCTTCGGCGAGTACGGCATCCAGGCGCTGGAGCCGGCGTACGTGACCAACCGGCAGATCGAGGCGGCGCGTATCGCGATGACGCGGCACATCCGCCGGGGCGGCAAGGTCTGGATCACGATCTTCCCGGACCAGGCCATCACGAAGAAGCCCGCGGAGACCCGGATGGGCTCCGGCAAGGGCTCACCGGAGTGGTGGGTGTCGAACGTCAAGCCGGGCCGGATCGTCTTCGAGATGTCCTTCCCGAACGAGTCGATCGCCCGGGAAGCGATGCGGCGCGCGATCCACAAGCTGCCGATGAAGTGCCGCATCGTCTCGCGTGAGGCGGGTGAGAGCTGATGGCGACCGGTACGAAGCCAGCCGAGCTGCGCGAGCTTGACGACGACGACCTGGTCGCCCGGCTGCGGGAGTCCAAGTCGGAGCTTTTCAACCTGCGGGTACAGGGCGCGACCGGCCAGCTGGACAACAACCGGCGGCTGCAGGTGGTGCGCAAGGAGATCGCCCGGATCTACACCATCATGCGGGAGCGCGAGCTGGGCCTGTCCACCGCGCCGAGCGACGAGATGGACGAGGCGGAAGAGATGGACGAGGCCGGCGTCGAGGAGACCGAGGAGACTGAAGAGTGACCGAGACGCAGGCTCCGGCGCGCAACCGCCGCAAGGTCCGTGAGGGCTACGTGGTAAGCGACAAGATGGAGAAGACCGTCGTGGTCGCCGTGGAGGACCGGGTCAAGCACCCGCTCTACGGCAAGGTGATCCGGCGTACCAGCAAGCTCAAGGCGCACGACGAGCAGAACGCGTGCGGCGTGGGCGACCGGGTGCTGCTGATGGAGACCCGTCCGCTGTCGGCCACCAAGCGGTGGCGGGTCGTGGAGATCCTGGAGAAGGCGAAGTGATCCAGCAGGAGACGCGGCTGCGCGTCGCCGACAACACCGGTGCCCGGGAGATCCTGTGCATCCGGGTGCTGGGCGGCTCCAGCCGGCGCTACGCCGGCATCGGCGATGTCATCGTGGCGACTGTCAAGGACGCCATTCCCGGCGGCGGGGTCAAGAAGGGCGAGGTCGTCAAGGCGGTCATCGTGCGTACCGCGAAGGAACGCCGGCGGCCGGACGGCTCGTACATCAAGTTCGACGAGAACGCCGCCGTGATCATCAAGGACGGTGGTGACCCGCGCGGTACCCGCATCTTCGGGCCGGTCGGGCGGGAGCTGCGGGAGAAGCGGTTCATGAAGATCATCAGCTTGGCACCGGAGGTGTTGTAGCCGTGAAAATCAAGAAGGGGGACACGGTGATCGTCCTCTCCGGCCGGGACAAGGACCGCACCGGCAAGGTGATCGCGGCGTACCCCCGGGACGGCAAGATCCTGGTCGAGGGCGTGAACCGGATCAAGAAGCACACCCGGATCCAGACCACCCAGCGGGGTGCGAAGACCGGCGGCATCGTCACCCAGGAGGCGCCCATCGACGTCTCCAACGTCGCGGTAGTCGACGAGGGTGGCAGGCCGACCCGGGTGGGCTACCGGATCGACGAGAGTGGCCAGAAGATCCGCTTCGCGCGCCGCTCGGGTAAGGACCTGTGATGGCTACCGCGACCAGAGCGCGCCCGGAGAGCGCACCCCAGCCGGAGCGGGTTCCGCCGCGACTGCGCGAGCGGTACCGCACCGAGATCGTGCCGGCGCTGCGCGAGCAGCACAACTACACCAACCCGATGCAGGTACCCGGGCTGGTGAAGATCGTGGTGAACATGGGCGTCGGCGAGGCGGCCCGGGACGCCAAGTTGATCGATGGCGCGATGCGCGACCTGGCCGCGATCACCGGCCAGAAGCCGCAACTGCGCCGGGCGACCAAGTCCATCGCGCAGTTCAAGCTGCGCGAGGGGATGCCGATCGGCGCGAAGGTGACCCTGCGCGGCGACCGGATGTGGGAGTTCCTGGACCGGCTGCTGTCCATCGCGCTGCCCCGCATCCGTGACTTCCGCGGGCTCGACGGCCGGAAGCTCGACGGCAACGGCAACTACACCTTCGGCCTCACCGAGCAGTCGGTCTTCCACGAGATCGACCAGGATCGGATCGACCGTACCCGTGGCATGGACATCACCGTGGTGACCACCGCACGCACCGACAACGAGGGCCGGGAACTGCTCAAGCTGCTCGGCTTCCCGTTCAAGGAGAACTGACATGGCGAAGAAGGCGCTGATCAACAAGGCGAACGAGAAGCCGAAGTTCGCGGTGCGCGCGTACACCCGGTGCCAGCGCTGCGGCCGGCCCAAGGCGGTGTACCGCAAGTTCGGGCTGTGCCGCATCTGTATCCGCGACATGGCGCACCGCGGCGAGCTACCCGGCGTCTCCAAGGCCTCCTGGTAAGGACTGTCCACATGAGCATGACCGACCCGATCGCAGATATGCTGACCCGGCTGCGCAACGCCAACCAGGCGTACCACGACCGGGTGGCGATGCCCTACTCCAAGCTCAAGGCGAACATCGCCGAGGTGCTCAAGTCGGAGGGGTACATCGCCGGCTGGGCAGTACAGGACCCGGCCGAGGGCGCGGTGGGCAGGAGCCTGGTGCTGGACCTGAAGTACGGGCCGAACCGGGAACGCAGCCTGGCCGGCATCAGGCGGGTATCCAAGCCCGGGTTGCGTGTCTACGCCAAGGCGCCCGACCTGCCCCGGGTACTGGGCGGCTTGGGCGTGGCCATCATCTCGACCTCACAGGGACTGCTCACCGACCGGCAGGCGCGCAAGCGCAACGTCGGCGGCGAAGTCGTCGCCTGGGTCTGGTAAGAGCGAAGGACTGAAGATCATGTCCCGGATTGGACGCAAGCCGATCCCGGTGCCGTCGGGCGTCGAGGTGACCATCGACGGCCAGACGGTACGGGTGAGGGGCCCGAAGGGCGAGCTCAGCCACTCGCTGGCCGAGCCGATCACCGCCGAACGCGCCGACGACGGCTCGCTCGCGGTGGTACGCCCCAACGACGAGCGCCGCGCCAAGGAACTGCACGGGCTGTCCCGTACCCTGGTCGCCAACATGATCACCGGTGTCACCGAGGGGTACAAGAAGACGCTGGAGATCGCCGGCACCGGATACCGGGTGACCGCCAAGGGCAGCGACCTTGAGTTCGCGCTCGGCTTCTCGCACCCGGTCCTGGTACCCGCACCCGAGGGGATCACCTTCCGGGTCGAGCGGCCGACCATCTTCAGCGTCGAGGGGATCAACAAGCAGCAGGTCGGCGAGGTGGCGGCGAACATCCGCAAGATCCGCCCGCCGGAGCCGTACAAGGGCAAGGGCGTGCGATACCAGGGAGAGGTCATCCGCAGGAAGGCCGGGAAGGCAGGCAAGAAATGACGGCCACACTGCTCAAGCGCAACGCGGCCAAGGGTACCGCCGGCACCCGCCGGGTCGGCCGGGCGCGCCGGCACTTCCGGGTACGCAAGCGGGTCGTCGGCACCGCGACCAGGCCGCGCCTGGTGGTCACCCGGTCGCTGCGGCACATCGTCGCGCAGCTCGTCGACGATTCGCGCGGCCACACCCTGGCCTCCGCCTCCTCCATGGACGGGTCGCTGCGCGGCCGGTCGGGCGCCAAGAGCGAGATCGCCGGCGCGGTCGGCGCGTTGCTGGCCGAGCGGGCGCGGGCGGCCGGGGTCACCAAGGCGGTCTTCGACCGGGGCGGCAACAGGTACGCCGGCCGGATCGCCGCGCTGGCCAGCTCGGCCCGCGAGGCCGGACTCGAGTTCTAGGAAGGAACACCCACCATGCCAGGTCAACAGCGCAGGGGCGGCGGGTCCGGCGGCGGCGAGGGCGGCGGCCGGCGGGACAACCGCCGCGATGGCGGCCGCGGGAACGCGCCGGCCGAGAAGACGCCGCACCTCGAGCGGGTCGTGACCATCAACCGGGTCGCCAAGGTCGTCAAGGGCGGTCGCCGGTTCAGTTTCACCGCGCTGGTCGTGGTGGGCGACGGTGACGGTACGGTCGGCGTCGGTTACGGCAAGGCGAAGGAGGTGCCGGCCGCCATCGCCAAGGGCGTGGAGGAGGCGAAGAAGCACTTCTTCAAGGTGCCCCGGATCGGAGCCACCATCCCGCACCCGGTACAGGGCGAGGATGCGGCCGGCGTGGTGCTGCTCAAGCCGGCCAGTGCCGGTACCGGTGTGATCGCCGGCGGCCCGGTGCGCGCGGTGCTGGAGTGCGCGGGTATCCACGACGTGCTGTCCAAGAGCCTCGGCTCGTCGAACCCGATCAACATCGTGCATGCCGCGGTGGCGGCGCTGAAGGCGTTGGAGTCGCCGGAGCGGGTCGCCCTGCGGCGCGGTCTGCCGGTGGAGGATGTGGCGCCGGCGGCGATGCTCGCGGCCCGGAGTGGGACAGGGGCGTGACTTCTGTGGCGAGGCTGAAGGTCACCCAGACCAGATCCGTGATCGGCGCCAAGCGCAACCAGCGGGAAACGCTGCGTACATTGGGGCTGAAGCGGATCAACGATGTGGTGGTGAAAGAGGATCGCCCGGAGATCCGCGGCATGATCTTCACCGTGACCCACCTGGTGAAGGTCGAGGAGGTCGACTGATGGCAATCAAGGTGCATCACCTTCGCCCGGCACCGGGTGCGAAGACAGCGAAGACCCGGGTCGGGCGCGGCGAGGGCTCGAAGGGCAAGACGGCCGGGCGCGGCACCAAGGGTACGAAGGCCCGGCGCCAGGTCTCGGCGGCGTTCGAGGGTGGGCAGATGCCGATCCACATGCGGCTGCCCAAGCTGAAGGGCTTCCGGAACCGGTTCAAGGTCGAGTTCCAGGTGGTCAACCTGGAGCGGCTCGCCGAGCTGTTCCCGGATGGCGGGACGATCGGGCCAGACGAGCTGGTCGCGGCGGGCGCTGTCCGCAAGGACCAGCCGATCAAGATCCTCGGCAACGGTGACCTCGGCGGGGTACGGTTGGCGGTCTCGGCGACCGCCTTCAGCGGCTCGGCCAAGGAGAAGATCGAGGCCGCCGGGGGTAGCGTCACCCTGGTCTGAGCCGGCTCGGCACCCTTCGCATAGCGGCGGGTGCATATACCGGAACTCTGGCGTGCTGTTAGAGTCGCATCCCAGTTAGCATTACGAGTCCCGCCACGTGTTCGACGCGTGGCTTCCGAACGACCGCCGCTCCCGCGCAGGAGGAAGAGTTGCTCTCCGCGTTTCTCAGTGCGTTCCGCACGCCTGACCTGCGCAAGAAGATTCTGTTCACCGTCGCGATGATCGCCATTTACCGGCTGGGGGCAACCCTCCCCAGCCCGGGTGTGTCATACGGCAACGTGCAGCGGTGCATCGACGTCGCCGGCGCCAGCGGCGCCGCGGGCGTCTTCAACCTGCTGAACCTCTTCTCCGGCGGCGCGCTGCTGCAGCTGTCCGTCTTCGCACTGGGCATCATGCCCTACATCACGGCGAGCATCATCCTGCAGCTGCTCACCGTGGTGATCCCGCGGCTGGAGACGTTGAAGAAGGAAGGCCAGTCCGGCCAGGCGAAGATCACCCAGTACACCCGGTACCTGACCCTGGGCCTGGCCGTCCTCCAGGCCTCGGCCTTCGTCGCGCTGGCCAAGTCCGGGCAGCTGTTCAACAACCAGTGCACCCAGCCCAACCAGCAGGCGATCCCGGACAACACCGGCATCCCGGGTTGGTTGACGGTGAGCGTCCTGGTGATGACGATGACCGCCGGTACCGGCGTGATCATGTGGCTCGGCGAGATGGTCACCGACCGCGGCGTCGGCAACGGCATGTCGGTGCTGATCTTCACCTCGATCGCCGCCCGGATGCCGTACGAGGGCTGGCAGATCAAGACCAGCAAGGGCTGGGGCATCTTCGGCCTGGTGATCCTGATCGGCATCGTGGTGATCACCGCGGTGGTCTTCATGGAACAGGCACAGCGCCGGGTACCGGTGCAGTACGCGAAGCGGATGGTGGGGCGCCGGATGTACGGCGGCACCTCCACGTACATCCCGCTGAAGGTCAACACGGCCGGTGTGATTCCGGTGATCTTCGCGTCCTCGTTGCTGTACCTGCCGCAGCTGGCGATGCAGTTGATGGACCAGACCCACCCGAGCCGGGTGTACAAGTTCCTCAGCACGTACATCGTCGACCCGAAGAACTACGTCAACATCTCGCTCTACTTCCTGCTCGTTGTCTTCTTCACCTACTTCTACGTATCGATCACCTTCAACCCCAACGAAGTATCGGACAACATGCGGAAGTACGGCGGCTTCGTGCCCGGCATCCGGCCGGGCAAGCCCACCGCTGAATACCTGGACTTCATCCTCAGCCGGATCACCCTGCCCGGCGCCTTGTACCTGGCCACGATCTCGATCCTGCCGAACATCTTCATCAACCTCGCCGGCGGTACGCAGAAGCAGAACTTCCCGTTCGGCGGTACCGCGGTGTTGATCATCGTCGGCGTGGGCCTGGAGACCGTGAAGCAGATCGAGAGCCAGCTGATGCAACGGAATTACGAAGGGTTCCTGCGCTAGTGCGCTTGGTGCTGGTCGGTCCTCCTGGCGCGGGAAAGGGGACCCAGGCCGAGTTCGTCGCCGCTCACCTCGCCGTGCCGAAGATATCGACTGGCGATATCTTCCGGGCGAATGTCGGCCAGGGCACGCCGTTGGGCCGGCAGGCCAAGCAGTACATGGACTCCGGGCAGCTGGTACCGGACGAGGTCACCATCACGATGGTGCGGGAACGGCTGGCCGAGCCGGACGCCGCCGACGGCTTCCTGCTCGACGGGTTTCCCCGCACGGTGCCCCAGGCGGTGGCGCTGGACAAGATGCTCGCCGACCTCGGCACCCAGCTCGACCTGGTGCTGGAACTGGTGGTTGACGAGGACGAGGTGATCCGGCGGATCACCGGCCGGCGGCAGTGCCGGGGCTGCGGCAAGATCTGGCACGTGGAGTTCGACCCGCCGATGCACGAGGGGGTCTGCGACCGCTGCGGTGGGCAGCTCTACCAGCGGGACGATGACCGGCTGGAGGTCATCGAGGAGCGGCTGCGGGTGTACCAGCGGGACACCGCGCCGCTGGTGGACTTCTACGGCGGCCAGGGCAAGCTGGTCGGTATCGACGCAACCGGCCCGGTCGAGGACGTGACGGTACGGGCGATCGACGCGCTGCGATCGTACGGGGGGTAGCTGGCGCAGGTGCGTAGTGCGAGTCTGAGCATCGAGTACAAGACCGCGGAGCAGCTCGCCCTGATGCGCGCGCCGGGCCTGCTGGTCGCGCAGACTCTGGACCTGGTGCGGCAGGCCGTCGCGCCGGGTGTCTGTACCGCTGATCTGGACGCGATGGCGGAGCGGAACATCCGGGCGGCCGGCGGGATCCCGTCCTTCAAGGGCTACTTCGGCTACCCGGCCTCGCTGTGTACCTCGGTCAACGAGCAGATCGTGCACGCCATCCCGGCGAAGACCCAGGTGCTCCGGGAAGGCGACCTGATCTCGATCGACTGTGGCGCGATCGTGGACGGGTGGCACGGCGACGCTGCGGTCACCGTACCGGTCGGCGAGGTCCCGGCGGAGCTGGAGCGGATGATCCGGGCCGCCGAGGACGCGATGTGGACGGGTCTGGCGGCCGCAGCGGACGGCACCGCCAGCGGCCGTGGCCGGCTGACCGATATCTCCGCCGCGATCGAGTCGCGGATCCGGTCCGCCGGCCGGTACGGCATCGTGCGCGGGTACGGGGGACACGGCATCGGTACCGAGATGCACCAGGACCCGCACGTGCTCAACTACGGCCGCCCGGGCAAAGGGCCCCGGCTGGTACCGGGGATGGCGCTCGCGATCGAACCGATGATCACGGTCGGCTCGCCGGAGACGGTACAGCTCGCCGATGGCTGGACGGTGGTCACCAAGGACGGCTCGCTGGCGGTACACGTGGAGCACACGGTCGCGCTCTTCGAGGACGGGGTCTGGGTCACCACCGCCCACGACGGTGGCTTGGCCCGGCTCGGCGCCGACCGGCTGACCAGCCGCGCCCGCTGACCCGCAGTCCCTTAAGGAGCGTCACGGGTGGTCCGGGGCCGTACCCGGATGGCATGCTCTTATCGTGGTGGAGCGGCGGGAGGATCTGCGCGCCGCGGACGCCGACCGGCAGTTCGTGGCCGGGCGGCTACGCGATGCGTTGAACGAGGGGCGGCTGAACCTCTCGGAGTATGACGAGCGGCTGCAGGACGCGTACGCGGCCAAGACCTACGGCGACCTCGACAAGATCCTCGACGACCTTCCGGTCGCCTCCGCGGCCCACTCCCAGGTGGCCCCGGTCACGCCACCGGTTCAGCCCGCCGCGCAGGCGACGGAGGAGGCGGCGCCGGCCGCCGACCGCCTGCAGCCCCGCCGGATGGCGCCCTGGCTGCTCGGCGTATGGAGCGCCTGGCTGATCGCGGTCAGCGTAAACGTGGTGATCTGGCTGCTGGTCAGCATCTCCGCCGGTCAATTGATCTACTTCTGGCCGATGTGGGTGGCCGGACCCTGGGGGGCCGTGCTGCTGGCGACCACGCTGACCGGCATCGCCAGCGGCGAGGGCTACCAGCAGCGGTACAAGGAGAAGTGGGAGCGCAAACAGGCCAGGCGGCGCGAGCGCTTCGAGCGCCGCCGGGAGCGCTGGGGATAGATCTGCTCCTCCAGTTTGGGGCAGACAGTTTGGGGCAGACCGACCCGCTCTGGGCGGTCAGGCTTGATCCCGGCGCGGGTCGGCCTGCCCCAAACCGGCGGCGCGGTGGGCACGGCTTGTCGGGCGCGGCTCGCGAGTGCGGCGGGCGGTTTGCCGCGAGGAGTGGTAACGGCGTAGGCTAGCGACTCGGCGCACAGCGTCCACTCTGTCATGCCTACCCCGCGCTTCGGTGGGCGTAACGGTGCCGCGGCTGGCGCAGGTGTCTCCCACCTGCGATGGACTCTGTGAGCC
>JAFMQQ010000483.1 GCA_017354595.1 Micromonosporaceae bacterium | reverse complement strand
GGCGGCCCCCGCGCGGCTGCGCTGCCCGCGGTACGCCGGCACCGCCCAGCTGATCAGCCTCACCGCCGTCGCCGTCGAACTGCAGCTCGCCACCGGCCGGCTGGTGCTGCCCGCCCGCGGCACCCTGCCGGTCAGCGCCGAGACGGCCGCCGAGCCGCTGCTGCGGCGACTGGCCGAGCAGGGCGTGCTGCGCATCGCCTGAACCGCACCAACGCCAAGGAGAGGAGCACGCAGCGATGCCGCTACAGGTAGGACTCAACGTCGTCGAGGTGGATGGGCGCGCCGCCCCCGCGCTGCAAGCCGCGCTGACCTCGGTGGCGGCGTTCGCCGGCGTCACCGAGCGCGGCGTGCCCAGCCGCGCCGTCCGGGTGACCAGCCTGGACCAGGTGGCCGCCCGGTTCGGCGGGTTCCGCCGGGACGGGTACCTCGCGTACGCGCTGACCGGCTTCTTCCTCAACGGGGGGCGGGAGGCGTACGTGGTGCGGGTGGCCGGCGCCGGCAGCCTGCCCGCCACGACCACGCTGCTGGACCGGCAGGCCACTGCGGCACCGCGGCTGCGGGTGACGGCCGGCTACCGGGGCGCCCCGGATCCGGGCGTGTGGGGGCAGACGCTGCGGCTGGACGTCCGTGACGACCCGCGTGCCAACACGGTGACCAGCGCCGCCACGACCACCCCGAACGCTCTGCCGTTGGTGTCCATCGCCGGTATCGGCCCCGGCTCGGTGCTGCGGATCGGTGCCGGTGCCGGGCAGCTGAGCCGTACGGTCACCGCGGTCGACCCGGTGGCACAGACCGTGACGCTGGACGCCGCGCTGGGCACCACGGTGACCGCCGGAACGGCGGTGGTCAGTGCCGAGTTCCGGTTGATCGTGCGCCGGCTCGATGCGACGGGTTCGTTCCCGATCGTGGAACAGTGGCCGACCCTGTCCATGGTCTCCGGCAGCGCCGACAACGTGGCCGACCAGATCAACCACCAGCTTCTCGGCTCCCGGTACGTCACGGTCTCGGTGCTGGGCGCGCCCGCGGCCGGCGTCGACGTACCCGCGGTCGCCTCGGGAGTCGCCCTGTTCGGCGGTACCGAGACCGCACCCACCGCCCTCGACCTGCTCGGTGACGCCGCCACCCGGACCGGCCTGCACGCGTTGGACACCGCGGCCGTGCAGTTGCTGGCCGTCCCGGACGCACACCGGCTCGACCCGGACGGCCGCCGTACGGTGGTGCGTGGCGCACTCGACTACTGCGCCGCCCGGGGTGACTGCACCTACGTGGGTTCCGGCCCCGACCGCGGCGCCCCGGCCGGCAGCACGCCCCGCTCGCCGGCTGACTACACCCAACCCACCAGCTCCTATGTGGACGATCTGAGCACGTACGCCGCCCAGTTCCAGGCCGCCAAGGTGTACGGTGCGCTCTACGCGCCGTGGGTACTGGTAGCCGACCCGGCCGGCGCCGGCCCATCGGCGCAACGCTTCATCCCGCCCGAAGGCCACGTGATGGGCGTCTACGCGCGTACCGAACAGGAGCGTGGCATCCACAAGGCGCCGGCCGGCGACGCGGCGACGCTGCGTGGCGTGCTCGACCTGGCCGCCGCCTTCAGCGACAGCGAGCACGACGACCTGGTCCGCACCGGGCGCACCAACGGGATCCGCTCCCCGCGCGGGCAGACCCCGGCGATCGCCGCCTCCCGCACCCTGTCCACCGATACCCGGTGGCAGTTCGTCAACGTGCGACTGCTGTTCAACTTCGTCAAGGCGACGCTGCGCGACGGGCTCCGGTTCGCCCGCCAGGAACCGAACACCGACGCCCTGCGCCGGATGGTCAAGTTCAACGTGGTCACCCCGTTCCTGCTGGGCCTGTGGCAGCAGGGAGCATTCGGCTCCGACCCAGCCAAGCAGGTATTCACGATCAAGTGCGACGCCGAGAACAACCCACCGGCCGACGTTGACCAGGGCCTGTTCCGCATCGAGGTCTACTTCTACGCCGCCCGGCCGGCCGAGACCATCCAGATCATCGTCGGGCAGCAGCCCAGCGGCGGCACCGCGGCGGAAGGCTGAGGAGAGCAGCATGGCCAACAACATCGGGGTCACCGTCGTCGAGGTCGACGGGCGATCCTCACCCACCATCACCGCGGCGCCCACCGGTACCGCCGGATTCCTGGTCCGCAGCGAGCGCGGTGCGCCCGACCTGGCCGTGCGGGTACGCGGCTTCGCCGACTTCGCCGCCACCTTCGGCCGGTACACCACCACGGCGTACGGCGCGTTCGCGGTGCGCGGGTTCTTTGACAACGGCGGGTCGGACGCGTACGTGGTGCGGGTGGTCGGGGCGGGTGCCGCCCCGGCGACGGTCACCCTGGCCGACCGGGCCAGTACTCCGGTCAACACCCTGACCGTACGGGCCGGCGCCCGTGGCCGGCCCGACCCTGGCGCGTGGGGCAGCAGTCTCACCGTCGCCGTCGAGGACAACCCGGCCGGGACGGCCACTGTCCCGGCCCACCTGGTCGGCGCGAACACCGAGCCGTTCGCGCTGGCCGACGGGAACACGGCTCAGTTCACGGTGACCACCCGTGGGGTGTCCAACGCGGTCACGGTGACTTTCCGGACCGCCGACTTCGCGGTCATCGCAGCCGCCTCCGCTCAGGAGGTGGCCGCCGTGATCAACCGGCAGACTACCGCGGTTCGGGCCGGCGTCGCGCCCAGCGGCCGGCTGGTGGTCGCGGTGGCCGCCACCGACCCGCGGGTCTGGTCGCGGTTGCAGGCGACCGGCCCGGCCAGCCTCGGCTTCACCGGCGCCGGCGCGAACAGCGACGCGGCCATCGCGGCCGGGGCGACGGTGGTCGCGGTCTCTTCGGCCAGTGGCTTCCGTACCGGGGCCGGCGTACGGCTGGCCACCCGCGGACACGTACTGGCGGCCAACCCGATCGCCGGCCCGGTCACCGACAACTCCGGCCTGGTGGTGGCGGCCGACGGTGGCGCCGGGCAGACCGTGGTGCTGCATACCGCCGACTTCGCCAATCCGGCCGCGCCGACCATCGCCGAGGCGGTCGCCGCGATCAACCGGCAGGCGGTCGCCTTCACCGCCCAGATCACGCACGACAACCGGCTGGCGCTGTTGTCCAACACGCTCGGGACCGGTTCGACGATCGCGGTCAGCGCGCCGGCCGGCGGGATCGCGGACGCACGTACCGCCCTCGGCTTCCCGGCGACACCGTCGCCGGTGGCGGGTGTCACCGCGTTCCGTACCGCCACCGCGGCATCCGAGACGTACCGGCTGGTTGGTTGGGATGCGACCCCGGCCCTACCCGCCATGCCGGCCGCGGCCGCCACCGTGTCCACTGTGGAGTTCGACCTGGTGGTCCGGCGGGACGGGACCGAGGTGGAACGGTTCCGGTCGCTGAGCATGGTGGACACCGATCCGGCGTACGTGGCGGCGGTGGTCAACGACCCTCGGGCCGGCTCGGCGTACGTCATCGTCACCGATCTGGACAGCGCCTCCGGGGTGGGCCTGGACGTACCGGCCGCGGGGGC
>JAFMQQ010000482.1 GCA_017354595.1 Micromonosporaceae bacterium | reverse complement strand
CGGCGGCGATCGCCGGCGCCGCCTTCAGCAGCCCGGCGCCGGCGAGCAGGGCCGCCCCGCCGGCGAGCAGCCGGCGCCTGCCAACGCGCGGGTTGTCGAGTCGTCCGGACCCGGAGGGGATTGGAGTGTCGCCGGAACCGCCACTGATAGCCATTGCCGTCCTCCTCGCACAGTCGGGAGCCATCCGGGTCGCGCGTGGGACGTCCGTTTTGCGAGTTCCGGATGGCGGGTTCGTGATCACGTTGGCATGGATCATTTTGAGCGTCAAGGCCCGACCTTGGCCCGGCCGGATCGCGCCGTCCGCGTGCTCGCCGGTCCACCGGAGGGTCTACAGAGGACGGCCGGTCAGCCCGGTACCTGCGGCCGGTCCACCGGCTCGTTCCACCGGCCACCGGTCACTTCGCCCGGCACCGCGGCCTGCTCCGCCAGCCGCAGCAGCCGCGAACCGAAGTCGCGCCGCCGCCGCCGCATGCCGAGGGCCGGCCGGATGTACTCCACCTCGCCGTCGTTGGTACGGATCCAGATCACCGGCTGCCGGCCACCGGGAAGCAGCCGGGTCAGTGGGTCGCGTTCGCCGAGGCTGACCCGGCTGACCCGGTGCCACGGGAGGTCGTGGCGGATCCAGTACCGCCAGCGCACGCCGTGCTCGTCGGCCTCGGCCCACGCGGTGGCGCCGCGCAGCCACAGCGCGAACAGCAGCGCGTCGATCAGGTCGTAGTACCAGAACTCGAGGTGGGCCCGGCGGGTCAGGATGGCGGCCACCACGATGAGTACGGTCATCGCGGCGGCCAGGGTCAGGAAGATCTGCGGGCCACTGCTGAACAACCGTGCGGACAACGACCGGCGCAGGCGTACCCGTGAAGCACCGGAACCGGTCATCTCGCCTCCCGTGGTTGGCCTGGAACGTGCCGGCGAAGCGGCCCGGCGTCCGGCTTCGAAGACCCGCATGCAGTATCGCCAGCGTCCCAGCCCGGTGCCAGTACGGGCCCGCCCGTCGGCGTACGACCGGATCTGGGCGTTTCCCGACGAGCGCCGGCTCCAGCGACTAGCTTCTATGGTCATGGGAGGACGACACGCCATGCGGGATCCCCGTCGGCAGGTCCCGGCCAGTCAGTTTCGTTACCAGCGCGAGATTCCACACCACGCTGCCAGAGCCGCCGGCGGGCGCCGCGCGGCGACCGTGATGATGGTCTTCACCGGCGTGGTGACGGCGGTCGCCGCGGTAGAACTCTCCGGTGGCGCCCCCGGAGCGAACCAGCCGGTCGCCGCGGCCCCGCCGGCCGTGCAGGTGCCGCGCCCGCAGATGCTCACCTCGGCGCCCGGGGTACCGGGCCCGCCCGCGTTGCAGCTCTCGCCGACCCCCGCCCACTCTGCGGCTGTGGCTCCGGATCGTCACCAGGTCCAAGCGCCGGCGACACACCACCGGAGCGCTCCAACGCCGGCCCCGAGTCCGCGTCCCCGGCAAACCAGCGCGCCGGCGCTGCCCTCACCGCAGCAGCCCGTGGTGGAGAACAGCCCGGACCCGCCATCAGCCAGCCCGTCCGGCTCCGCGTCATCGGGGTCGGGCTCACTGCTCGACGAGGTGCTGGGTGTCCTTAGTGGACTGGTGCGCTGACTGGCGTTGCCGGGTCAGTGGCCGATCGAGGATCGGGGCGCCCGCTCTGGCGAACCGCACTCGATGAATATCTTGTCCGCGGTACGCCAGCGCTGCGCGCCCTCCTCGGTACGGCCCGCGTCCCGGTCGATCTCGCCGAGGAGGGTGAGGATGCGGGCCTCGCCGAGCCGGTACCCGGTCTCCCGGAAGATGGCCAGCGCCTGTTCGGCGGTGTCGAGCGCTGCACGATGCTGCCCGGTCGCCAGCTGGATGCTCGCCTGTGCGGCCAGCGCCCGCCCCTCCACGGTCCGGAAGCCGGCCCGGCGGGTGATCTCCAGGACCTGCCCGGCATGGCGGGCCGCCTCGTCGTAGCGTCCCAGTGCCCGGTACGCGGCGGCCAACCCGACCAGCGCGTCGACTCTCGGCCGGTCGGTGGGGGACGCGGCGAGGGTCAGTGCCTTGCGGTGGTGGGTGACCGCCTGCTCCGGACGGCGCTGGCCGAGACAGATGGTACCCAGCACGTTGAGCGCGATCGCCTGAACGCGGCGCTGTCCGGTGTCCTCGGTGAGCCGCACGGCGGCCTCGGCCTGGCGTACCGCCTCTTCGCTGCGGCCGAGATCGTTCATCAGCAGGGCGAGATGCTGGCGGGTCTCGGCCTCGCCGGCCCGCCGACCGAGCCGGCTGTGCAGCGTCAGGGCTCCGTTGAGGTGCTGGTACGCCTCATCGAGCCGGCCGAGATCGTGACACACCACGCCGAGGTTGTTCAGGTCCGTGCCGGACCAGCCGTCAAGGCCAAGCTCCCGGTCCAACACCAGGGCACGCCGGATCTGCGGGAGAGCAATGGCCGGCATGCCGGCCTCGCGGTGGATCCAGCCGGCGTTTGTCAGCGCGGCCAGGAGCATCCGCGGCTGCCCCGCCTGCTCGGCACGGGCCAGCAGTGCATCGATCTCGGTCAGTGCCGCCCGGAGCTCGCCCCGGTCGCAGTAGACGGTGACCAGGTTGATCGCCGCATGCATCGTGACGTCGTGCCAGCCGGCCCGCTGGGCCAGGTCCCGACTGAGCGCGAGGTGGTGGGTGGTCAGGTCCCAATGCTCCAGGCATTTGTTGGCGGTCGCCAGGTTGAGGTGCATCGCGGCCATGGCCCGGGCGTCGCTCTCCGCCTCGGCGGTGGCCAGGCCGGCGGCGACGGTCTCCAGCCAGTGGACGGTGTTGCGGACGTGGTAGAAGTAGCCGCGCAACGCATCGGCGAGCAGCCAGGCGACGCTGTGCGGCCCGGCGGATGCGGCGTGCCGGATGGCGCCGACCAGGTTCGCCTGCTCGACCTGCAGCCATGCCTTGGCGCCGCCGGCACCGTCGGTGCACAGCCGGGCCGGTCGCTGGTCGCTGGGTGGTAGGTCCAGCCGCAGCATCTCGCCGTACAGCACGTCCGCCGCCCGGGCGGCGCTGGCCAGGTACCAGTCGAAGAGGCGACGTACCGCCGCATCGCGGGCGTCCCGGTCATCCTCGACCAGGGCCCGGTCGGCGGCGTACTGGCGGAGCAGGTCGTGCAGCGTGTACCGGCCGGTGGCGTGCTGCGCGGCAAGGTGGTTGGCGGCGAGCCGGTCGAGCAGCCGCTGCGCCTGCCGCTGCCCGATGCCGGCGAGCGCGGCGACCGCCTCGGCCGTCACGTCCGGCCCGGGTACCAGGCCCAGCAGCCGGAACACCCGCCGCGCGTCGGCCGGCAGGGCCGCGTACGACAGGTCGAAGGCGACCCGTACCGCGTTCTGCTCGTCCCCGGCAACCTCCAGAGTGGACAGACGATCCCGGTCCAGCTCCGCCACCAGATCGGCGACCGGCCGCCCCGGCTGGTCCAGCAACTGCGCGGCGGCGATCCGCAACGCCAGCGGCAGGTACCCGCAGCAGCGGGCCAGCGCGTCGATCGCCTCGA
>JAFMQQ010000481.1 GCA_017354595.1 Micromonosporaceae bacterium | reverse complement strand
AGCGACGGCGGCAGCGCCAGGAACACGATCGCGTCGGCCTTCTGGGCGATCGCCTGGTCGAAGCCCTTGTTGGCCTCGTCGACCGAGCCCTTCGCGTCGATGACCGTCAGCTGTACGTTGCCGTACTGCTTCAGCAGCGCGGTCACCTTGTCCGACCAGTACTTCAGCACCGGGATGGAGTTGGAGACGCTGATGTAGGTGACCTTCTTGCCGGAGACCGAGGCGATGTTCACGCTCTGGTCCGGGCCCTGCCAGGTCGGTGGCTTGCGGTACTGGTCGACGATGCTCTGCGCCTCGGCGATACCGGACGCGCTGTCCGAGGCGGCCGGCCCGGCGCTCGGCGCCGCGGCGGTGCTGGATGGTGCCTCATCGCTGCAGCCGGCCGCCAGCAGGGCGATGGTCGCGAGGACCACCCCGACTTTCAGGTGTGTTGATCTGCGTGACATGCATTGCTCCAAAGTGGACAGGGAGAGGAATCAGGCAAAGCGGGGTACCCGGCGGTGGCCGGCGAGGTGGCTGAGTGTCACGGCGGCGACCAGGGAGCCGCCGTAGAACACCTGCTCCGGCCAGCCGGCGTAGCCCAGGTACTGCAGGCCGGTGATGCCGGTCGTGAGGAAGTAGACGGCGACGAATGAGCCCCAGGCGTTGAACCGGCCCGGCACGATCGCCGTCGAGCCGAGGAACGCCGCCGCGAACGTGGGCAACAGGTAGTAGGAACCGGCTTGTGGGTTGGCCGCACTGTTGGTTCCGGCGAGCACGATGCCGGCCAGGCCGCCCAGGGTGGCGGTGGCGACGAGTGCGCCGGCGCGGATGACGGTCACCCGCAGACCGGCCAGGCGGGCCACTTCCCGGTTCTCGGCGATGAAGACCATCCGCCGGCCCAGCGGGGTGTGCTGGAGTACGAACCAGGCGATGAGGCAGAGCAACAGCCCGCAGTAGAAGGGCGCCGGTATCCCGAACAGGAACGGGTCGGTCATGAACCGCACCGTCTTGACGGAGATACCGGTGACCACTTTGGAGTCCGTGACGCCGAGCGTGATGCCGGTCAGCAGGGTGCCGGTACCGAGCGTCACGATGATCGAGGGCACTCCGGCGAGTATCGAGAGCGCGGCGTTGACCGCGCCGAAGAGCGCGCAGACCACGATGGTGACCGCGATCGCCGGCCCGGGTGCCCAGCCGTGCACGCCATCCAGCACGGCGAGCAGGCAGCCGCCGAAGCCGACGACGGCGCCGATCGAAAGGTCGAACTCCTGCACGGCGAGCGACACCATCACGCCGAGGGTGGCGATGAGGATCACCGTCTGGGTGCTGAGGATCAGCTTGATCGTGGACGTCGAGGCGAACGTGTCCGAGCGCCAGGAGAAGAACGCGATGGTCAGCACCCAGACCACCAGGACGGCGTACCGCTCGACGGCCTTCATTTGGCGAGCCGTTCGGTGACCGCGGCCTCGTCCCAGACCTCGGCGTACTTGGCCGCCAGGTCGAAGAGGTTGGCCTCGTGCGGGCGCGGGTCCCGGTCACCCACCGCCTGCCGGACGACGATCGGCAGGTAGCCGTGCGAGATCGCGTCGACCGCGGTGGCGCGTACGCAGCCGCTCGTGCTCACCCCGCAGATCACCAGCGTGTCGATCCGTCCACTTGCGAGGGTGGCGGCGAGTGTGGTGCCGAAGAACGCGCTCGCGTACTGCTTGGTGATGACCAGATCCCGTGGCTGCGGTGCGATCTCCGGCATGATCGCGCCGAGGTCGCTGCCGGAACCGGTCACGAAGTGCCGCAGCGCGCCGACCTTCTTGAAGAACAGCCCGCCGTCGACACCGTCCGGTCCATACGCGACACGGGTGTAGATGACCGGTACCCCGCCGGCGCGGGCTGCCGCGATCACCCGCACTGTCGAGTCCAGACAGTCGCGGCTGCCCAGGTAGAGCTCGGCGCCGGCCTCGAAGTACGCCTTGACCATGTCGATGACGAGCACGGCCGCCGAATCACCCCAGTCGAGCGGCCGACCGAAACCCGCGGCGGCGTAGTCGTCCGTGAGCTCGCTCATGCCGGCACTCTCGGCGCCGGAAGCCCGGTCTCGGCTTCGCAGTTGGCCAGGATGACCTCCAGCGGCGGTCCCATGTTGAAGACCGGCGGCCTACCGTCGCGCTCCGCGCGCAGCCGGGCGCGCAACTCCTCCGTAGCGGCGTTGTCGACAGCGCCGGCCTCGCTGAGCACCACACCGTAGCGCTGCCCACCCTCGCGGGTGATGAGGCCGCGCTTGACTTCCAGCGCGACCAGCTCGGGGTCGCGAGCCAGCGGGTCACCCCAGCCGCCGCCGCCCCAGGTGACGAAGTGCAGCACGTCGCCCGTGTGGACCGCCACGTCGTGTACCTTGCTCGGCAACACCTCGCGGGTGCCGTCCACCCGGTCTATCCACTTGCGACCGCGGGCGCCCGGGTCGCCGCCGTTGACGCCCCAGGGGTAGGTGAGCCAGCGGTCGTCGTGGATCGCGATGGTGCCCGGCTGGAGGAACCGGTACGCCACGTCGACCCCGTTGCCACCCCGGTGCAGGCCGGCACCGCCGGTGTCGGGTACGGTCTCCCACCGCTCGATCCGAAGCGGGTAGTAGGACTCCAGGTACTCGCAGGGAATGTTCACAAAGGACGGCCAGAGCGAGTGCCCGTCCGGACCATCGCCGATCGGCCGGCCCGGGATGCCGCCGAAGCCGATCGAGTAGAGCTGGAACCACTCGCCGGCCCGGTCCCCGTCGGCGTAGTGCCCGGAGTACATGAAGTGCGGCGAGGAGGAGAAGCCGGCCGCGTTGAGCAGGTCCGGGTTCTTCTGGCCGAGCAGACCACCGAAGAGGTCGAAGATGCGGCCGACGCCGTGGTTGCGCGCATTCAGCGCCGCCGGGAAGTCCGGCTTCCAGAACGAGCGCTCCGGAATGTGTACGTCGACCAGCGGGTAGAAGCCGTCGTTCCAGAGGATCTGCGGGTCGGCGACGGTGATCATATAGATCCCGAAGAACATCCGCGCGAGGTTCTCGTTGAGGTAGTAGTTGATCGGGCCGGGTGACTGCGGCGAGCTGCCGGTGAAGTCCAGCAACACCTTCTCGCCGGTACGGGTCAGCGACAGGGTCAGCTTGTACGGCCCGTACCCGACACCGTCATCGCAGATGTAGTCGGAGAAGCTGATCGTCTCGCCGTCTTCGAAGACGGTGGCGAGCAACGTCTTCATCGCCTGGTAGTTGCGGTCGAGCAGGGCGTCGAGGGCGGAGACGTAGGTGTCGACGCCGAATCGCGCGCAGAGTTCCTGGATGCGCCGGGAGGCGGTGCGGCAGGCGGCCACGATGCCGTTGAGGTCGGCCCGGTTCCAGTCCGGTTGGCGCACCTGGTTGAGCACCACCCGCAGCGCGTCCTCGTTGAGCCTGCCGCCGTCGTACAGCTTGAACGGCGGGATGATGACGCCCTCTTCGTAGATGGTGTGCGCGTCGGTCGGCATGGAACAGACGGTCTTCCCACCGACATCCGACATGTGGCCGAACATCGA
>JAFMQQ010000480.1 GCA_017354595.1 Micromonosporaceae bacterium | reverse complement strand
CCAGGCGGCCATTCGCTGATCAGCAGCCCGTCCTCGCTGATCCGGTCGAGCAGGCTGGCGTTGCCGGCCGGGTAGGCACGGTCCACACCGCAGGCGAGCACCGCGACCGTGACACCGCCACCGGCCAGGGCACCACGGTGGGCCGCGGCGTCCACTCCGAACGCACCGCCGGAGACCACCGCCCAGCCCCGGTTGGCCAGGCCGTACCCCAGCTCGGTTGCCAGATGGGTGCCGTACGAGGTCGCGGCCCGCGAGCCGACCACAGCGACCGACTTCGCCAGTACGTCGGCGACCGGCCAGTCGCCGCGCACCCACAGGCACACCGGCGGGAACGTGTCGCGCTCGATCCGCCCGGCGCCCTCGCGGCCGATCAGGCGCAGGTCGGCGAGCTGAGTCGGCCACTGCTCGTCCTCGGGCGTCACCAGCCGGGCGCCGACCCGTACCGCGCGGGCGTAGAGGTGCTCGGCGAGCCGGCGCGGATCGCCGCCGGCCAGCCGGCTGGCCGCCGCCCCGGCAAGCTCCTTCTCCACCTCACCGCGGGTCAGGGCCTCCAGCGCACCGACCGGACCGGCACCGCTGATCAGCTGGTAGAGCGCCCGACTGCCCGGCTCGAGCAGCGCCGAGAGCGCCACCCGGGCCAGCCGTACATCGTCCAATGTGGAGCCGTCTACTGTGGATCCATCCACTGTGGTCATACCAGCCGTCCCATCCGCATTGCCAGCGCCTCGCTCACGTCGTCGGAGCCGGGCCGGTCCCGGCCGTCCAGGTCGGTGATGGTCCACGCGATCCGCAGCACCCGGTGGTAGCCCCGGGCGGAGATCGCGCCGCTGTTGAGCGCCGCCTCAAGTGGACGGGTGGCGCCCGCTGGCAGCCGCCACTGCCGGCCGGCCAGATCGCGTCCGGGTACCTCGGCGTTGGTACGGCAGCCCAGCGCCGCCCAGCGCTCCGCGGCCGCGGCGCGGGCCCGGGCGACCCGCGTGGCCACCGTGGCTGAGTCCTCCGGTGCCTCGCCGTCGCGCAGCAACTGGGCTGCGGTCACCGGAAGCAGCCGCACCTGGAGGTCGACCCGGTCCAGCAGTGGCCCGGAGAGCCGGCCCAGGTAACGGCGGCGTACCGGAGGCGGGCACTCGCAGAAGGCATCGCCGGCTGCCGGCGCGCAGGGGCAGGGATTGGCGGCGAGCACCAGCATGATGCGTGCCGGGTAGCGGATCGTGCCGCCGGTGCGGGACAGCGCCACCACGCCGTCCTCCAGCGGCTGGCGCAGCGCCTCCAGCGCCTGCGATCCGAACTCTGGTGCCTCATCCATGAACAGGACGCCGCAGTGGGCGAGCGACAGGGCGCCCGGCCGGGCCAGCCCCGATCCGCCGCCGACCAGCGCCGCCACGCTCGCCGAGTGGTGCGGTGCCTGGAACGGCGGGCGGCGGATCATCCGGGCGTCCGAGGGCAGTACACCGGCGAGCGAATGTACGGCGGTGACCTCCAGCGCCTCCTCATCCGACAGCGGCGGAAGGATCGATGGCAGTCGCCCCGCGAGCATCGTCTTGCCGGCACCGGGCGGACCGATCATCGAGAGGTGGTGCCCGCCGGCCGCGGCCAGTTCCAGGCCCCGCCGGCCGAGTTCCTGGCCGACCACGTCGGCGAGATCGGGGCCGGTCGCCGGGGCGGCTTCGGGCAGCGCCGGCGGGTCGAGCAACGGGCCGCAGCCACGGATGAAGTCGATCAGGCGGCGCAGTGTGTCGGTGGCGCGTACCGTCACCTCGGGCACCAGCGCCGCCTCCCGGGCGCACGCCAGCGGTACCACCACCCGGCGTACCCCGGCCCGGACCGCGGCCGCGACGCTGGGCAGTATCCCCCGTACCGGCCGGACCGTACCGTCCAGCCCCAGCTCGCCGAGGAGTACCACGCCCTGCAGCGGTGCCAGCGGCAGCACACCCGTGCCGGCCAGTATGCTCACCGCGATCGCCACGTCGAAGACCGAGCCACGCTTCGGCAGGCTGGCGGGCAACAGATTGACCGTGATCCGTCTGTTGGGCCAGCTCTCGCCGGAGTTGGTCACCGCGGCGCGTACCCGGTCCCGGGCCTCGTGCAGTGCGGCGTCGGGCAACCCGGAGAGGGCGAGCAGAGGTAGCCCGGCTGCCACGTCCGCCTCCACCTCCACCAGGTGGCCGGTCAGCCCGGTGAGCCCGACCGAGAGCGCCTTCGCGTAGGACACGTCAGAACGCCCCGCGCAGGTGCTCGACGAGCGCCGCCCCACGTGCCCGCGGCAGCACGCTGACCACGTCGAAGCGCACCTCGGTGTAGTGCACCGAGGACTGGGCCAGCCAGAGCATGGCAAGCCGGCGCAGCCGGGCCGCCTTCGCCGGTACCACCGCCTCGGCGGGTACCCCGAACTGGTCACCCCGCCGCGTCTTCACCTCCAGGATGACCAGGGTGTCGCCGTCGCAGAGAATGGCATCGATCTCGCCCGCGGCGCAGCGCCAGTTGCGCGCCAGCACCCGCATGCCCTGCGCGACCAGGTAGGCGACGGCTACCCGCTCGCCGTACCGGCCGACTGCGTCCTTGGCGCGTCCCATGCCGCCGACGATGGCGGGCCGCTGACGGCGATCGCCACCCGAACGGGCCCGAGGTGTGGACAGCGAGGGTGGTTGTGGACGGACGGCGCCAGCCGCGCCCGGCTCACCCGGCCAGCTTGGCCAGCCGGGCCACCGCCTCCTCAAGCACCTCGGTGCGCTTGCAGAAGGCGAACCGGATCAGCCGCGCCCCCGCCGACGGGTGGTCGTAGAAGACCTGCGTCGGTACCGCGACCACGCCGCACCGCTCCGGCAGCGACCAGCAGAACTCCACCCCGTCGGTACCCCCCAATGGGGTTATGTCGGCGGTGATGAAGTAGGTGCCCTGCGGCACGAACACGCCCAGCCCCGCGCGGCGCAGGCCCTCGACGAGCAGGTCCCGCTTGGCCAGCAGCTGGTCACGAATGTCCACATAGTACGAACGCGGCGAGGCGAGCGCCTGCGCCACGGCCGGCTGGAGCGGCCCGGCATTGACGAAGGTGAGGAACTGCTTGACCCGCAGCACCGCGGAGACCAGCGGCGCCGGGCCACAGGCCCAGCCCACCTTCCAGCCGGTGCAGGAGAAGGTCTTGCCCGCCGAGGAGATCTGCACGGTGCGCTCCCGCATCCCGGGTAGCGACGCGAGCGGGATGTGCCCGCCGTCGAAGACCAGGTGCTCGTAGACCTCGTCGGTCACCGCGTAGGCGTCGTACTCGGCGCAGAGCGCGGCGACCAGCGACAGCTCCTCCCGGGTGAAGACCTTGCCGGTCGGGTTGTGCGGCGAGTTCAGCAGGATCAGCCGGGTACGCGGGCCGAAAGCGGCGCGCAGCTGGTCCGGGTCGAAGACGTACCGGCCGTTCGCGTCGGGGCGCAGCGTCACCGGCCGGCGGACCGCGGAGGCGAGTGCGATCGAGGCGGCGTACGAGTCGTAGTACGGCTCGAAGCAGACCACCTCGTCGCCCGCCTCACACAGGGCCAGGATCGCGG
>JAFMQQ010000479.1 GCA_017354595.1 Micromonosporaceae bacterium | reverse complement strand
GCCCTACTGCCGGCCCTGGCCCGCGCCGCCCGCGCCCGGCGCAGCCAGGACGCCGCCGCACTGGAAGAGGCCTGCGGCGCCCTGGTCGCCACCGGCCACCTGCTCTACGCGGCGGAGGCCGCGATGGCGGCGCATGGCGCGCATGCCACCGCCGGTGACCGTACCCGCGCGCAGTTCGCGCTCGCCCGGGCGACCGAGCTGACCGGTGACTGCGATGGCGCCCACTCGCCGCTGCTGGGCCCGAGCGCACTCTCCACTGTGCTCACTGTGCGCGAATGGCAGGTAGCAGACCTGGCAGCCGCCGGGCATACCAGCCCAACCATCGCGGCCCGGCTCGGCCTGTCGGTACGCACCGTCAACAACCACCTCAGCCGGTCGTACGCGAAACTCGGCATCGCCGGCCGCGGCCAGCTCTGCGACCTGTTCCGGCCGAGGGTTCAACGCGTCTAGCCATCGAGTATGGTAGCTATCGATGAATAGACGCTTCTGGGTCGCTGTGTCACTGCTCGCTGCCTGGCTGTCGATCGTACTGCTACCCGGCGCACCGGCTCAGGCGCACGGCGCGATGAGCAACCCGGTGAGCCGCACCATGGAGTGCGGTGCTGAGGGCGGGTCAGCGGCGAACTCCGCGGCCTGCACCGCCGCCCGCGCAGTCACCGGAACCATCGGCGCCTTCGACAACCTCAGACTGCCCAATGTGGACGGCAACGACCGGCAGGCCGTACCCGACGGGAAGCTGTGCAGCGCCGGCATCCCCGAGTACGCCGGGCTGGACCTGCCCCGCGCCGACTGGCCGACCACGACCCTGACCACGGGCGCCCGCACCACCTTCCGGTACCGGGTGACCATCCCGCACGACGGCAGCTTCCGGCTGTACCTCACCCGCGCCGGCTACCGCCCGACCCAACCGCTGCGCTGGGCCGACCTGGAAACCAAAGCGTTTCTCACCGTCGCCAACCCACCGATCCGCGACGGTTCCTACACCTTCTCCGGTACGCTGCCCGCCGGCCGTACCGGCCGGGCCGTGCTGTACACCATCTGGCAGACCACCAGCACCGTGGACACCTACTACTCCTGCTCGGATGTGGTACTCACCTCGCACCCGACGGCGGCCGCACCGTCCACTGTGGCCACGGCGCCCGAAGTCTCAGCGCTGCCAGTGGCCAACCGGCAGGCCGGCCAGACCAGCTACCTGCTGCCGGTGGCCGCAGTCGGCGTCGGGGTGGTGGTCGTACTCGCCGCGGCCGTCCTCTTCCTGCTGACCCGCCGCCGGTCGCAGCCGGGCAGCCGCCAGCGCTAGACGACACTGCTAGCCGGCGAGGCGGCGCGCGGCGAGCTCGGCCAGCAGAGTGGCCGCGTCCGGCAGTACCGCGTCGTCAAAGGCGGCCCGGGGCGAATGGTTCGCCGGTGCGGCGGCCGGGTCAGTGGTGGTACACGCGCCGAGAAACAGGTACGCCCCCGGCACCTGCTGCAGTACGTAGGAGAAGTCCTCCGAACCCGGATCCGGGTCAGGCACCTCGGTGTACCGCTGCTCGCCGAAGACATCGCGCACCGTGGCCGCGACGAAGTCGTGCTCCGCGGCGTCATTCACCGTGGCCGGGTACTCCAGGTCGAAACTCACCTCGGCGCGCAGCCCGTGTGCGGCGGCGATACCCTCGCACAGCCGCACCGCGTACTCACCGGCGCGGCCGAGGACATCGCCGGAGAATGACCGCACCGTCGCCTCGAAGCTGGCGTCGTCCGGGATGATGTTGCGCCGGGTGCCGGCGTTGAAGACTCCGACCGTGACCACCACCGGGTCGAAGATGTCGAACCGCCGGGTCACCATCGCCTGCAGCGCGGTGACCATCTCGCAGGCGACCGGGATCGGGTCCAGTGCGTCATGCGGGCTGGAGCCGTGTCCACCGGCGCCGACCACCCGCACGAAGAGCCCTGCCGACGCGGACATGAACGGTCCCGGCCGGCCGGCGAAGACACCTCTGTCGTATGTGGACGATATGACGTGCAGCCCGTATGCCTTGTCCACCGGTCGCCCGGCCGCGGTCAATACACCCTCGTCGATCATCGCGCGGGCGCCGTGCCAACCCTCCTCTCCCGGCTGGAACATGAAGACCACGTCCCCGGCGAGCTGCTCGCGCCGCGCCGCCAGCAACCGCGCCGCGCCGACCAGTCCGGCGACGTGCAGGTCGTGTCCGCAGGCGTGCATCACTCCCGGGTACCGCGAGGCGAAGGCGACCCCGGTCGCCTCGGTGACCGGCAACGCGTCCATGTCGCCGCGCAGCAGGACAACGGGCCCGGGCTGCCCGTCGGTCCTGGCCCGACCGCCGCGCAGCACCGCGGTCACCGAGGAGACGGCGGTACCGGTGCTGATCTCCAACGGCAGCCCGTCCAGCGCGGCGAGCACTCTCGCCTGGGTCTGCGGCAGATCCAGGCCGATCTCGGGAATCTGGTGCAGTTCGCGGCGCAGGGTGCAGAGTTCCTCCCGCATCGCCTCGGCTTCCTGGCGCAGGCTCATCGGCTGAGCCTACGATGCGCGATGGCCGGGCCGGTAGCCGCGATCACGAGCTGTCCGGCAGTGGTCTGCGGTTTGCCCGGCCCGCACGGCAGCGGCGCGTACCAGATCGGCGGCGGCGCCGAGCCGTTCGTGCTCCGGCTCCGAGAGCATCGGGTTGCGTCGCCGGCGAGTGCGGTGTCCAATTGGGACAGTGGGTCGCCAACCCCCTCGGCGAGAAAGGCGGCGATCAGCGCGTGCGCCGGCCCGGCGAGCGGGTTCACCGGATCCACCGCGGTCTCGGCCAGGACCATCGCCGTCATCGCGACGTCCAGATCCGCCGGGCCATCGGTCGATCGGGCTGGCGCTACCGAAACCGGCTCAGCCAGGTCCGCCGCCGGCTCCACCCGCCCCGCCGGCAGAATCCACGTCGCAGGTGAGCATGTCGTCGTAGGTCTCCCGGCGCACCACGACGCGGTACTCGCCGTTGGCCACAAACACCACCGGCGGCCGCGGCATCCGGTTGTAGTTGGAGGCCATCGAGTACCCGTAGGCGCCGGTGACCGGGGTGCTGATGATGTCACCGACGCGCGTCTGGTCGGGCAGGCCACCGTCGCGGACCAGGGTGTCACCGGACTCGCAGTGGCTACCCACCATGGTCACCGTCAGATCCCGGGTCGCGCCCGGCGCCCGTACCAGGAAAAGCTCGTAACCACTGTCGTAGAGCAACGGCCGCGGGTTGTCGCTCATCCCGCCGTCCACCGCGACATACAGATCCTCGCCCTTGCGTTCCAGCCGGCCGACGGTGTAGAGCGTCAGCGCGGTTGAGGCGACCAGTGCCCGCCCCGGTTCGGCCAGCACCCTGCCACCGATCGCGCGGGTCTCGCAGAAGTCCAATATGGACTCCGACCACTCGCGCAGCGACGGTGCGGAGTCCTGGTTCAGGTACCGCACGCCGAGGCCGCCACCGACCACGAAGTACGGCAGGTCCGCCTTCTTGACGAAGTCGGCGACCGCGTCCAGCGCGCGCAGGAAGCTGTCGGTC
>JAFMQQ010000079.1 GCA_017354595.1 Micromonosporaceae bacterium | reverse complement strand
AACTGGACCAGGAGCCGACCGGCCAGGCAGCGACCTGCTGGGTGGTGGCTGACGGCGGGCTGTTCTACGCCTCCAATGCCGGCAGCGGCACGGTCTCCGGGTACGCCATCGGCGGATCCGGCGCCCTCACCGCGCTGGGGAACACCGCCACCGACGCCGGCACGGTGGATGCGGCCGTCTCCTCCGACGCCCGGTTCCTGTACGTGCAGGCGGGTGCGGCCGGAATCGTGGACGGGTACCGGATCGGGGCCGGTGGGCGGCTCACGCCGGTCGGGTCGGTGACCGTACCGGATGCCGCCGGTGGAGAGGGCATCGCGGCCAGCTGACCGCGCCTGTCCCGGGTCGGGTCCCGCTGCTTGGAGGGGGCAGCGGGGCCACTCCCGGCCGACCGGCCGCTCTCCACATCGGACGTCCACATCAGACGCTCGCCTGGTCGTCTACATCGGACGCTCGTCGGCGGCCACGGCGGCGAGCAGCCCCTGGAAGTCCTCGTTACACGGTCCACATTGGGCAAGGTGAGCCGTGACACCCGGGTACCGTCCCTGGACATCCTCGCCGGCGGCGAGCAGGTCCACGTAGAGGTGCAGGATCTCCAACGCCCGGTCGCACCCGACATCCATCGGGTCGGTGGTGAGGAACTCGTCCAGCGCCGTCCAGCTGCTCATGGCTGCCCCGGTCTCTCGTGTTTCTCGTCCAGGATCCCCTTGGCGACCAGCGCGGCGCGGATCTTGCGGCGGGCGTCGTACATGGCCTTGTAGATGGCGCCGCGCCCGACCCCGAGCCGGTGGGCGAGCGCGGTCGTCGGTACGCCGTCGAGGACCGTAGCGACGAAGATGCGCCGCTGGTGCTCGGTGAGCTGCTCGTCGACGGCCGTGCGTACCGCCTCGATGATCTCCCGCGACTCGGCCTCACCGGGCGGGTCGGCTGCGAGCCGGTCGGGCAGCCGCTGCCAGTCCTCGGTCTCCCAGGCGACCGGCGGGTTCTGCCAGTAATGCCGCCCGAGCTTGCTGGAGACCTCCAGGATGACGAACCGGTACGCCCAGGTGGTGAACCGGCTCTCGCCGCGGAATGTGTCCAGCTTGGCGAGGATCGCCAGCATCGCGTCGGCGGTCGCCTGGTGTGCGATGTCGGTCAGCTCTGGTCCGCCGATGGGGGTACGGCCGGCCCGCCGCTGCACCTCGCGTAGCGCGATCCGCAGCAGCCGCTCGTGCAGCCTTGCCAGCGCCTGCTGTCGCCGTGTGTCGCTGCCGGCGGTGAGGTCGCCGGCGGCCCGGCCGCTGCCGGCCCGGGCCGTGCCGGCAGGGGTGGTGGCAGCGGGTGCGGTGCCGGTCAGGTCGGCGAGCCATTGCGCCGACTCAGGATCCAGGTGCTGGCCGCCGTCGGGTAACCGCGGGCGGGTCGGCTCCATGGGTGCAGGCTACCCGGTTCGGGTACCACACGGGCCCCGATGTGGCCGGCTGGGCCGGCGAGGTCACTCGCAGCCGATTCCGTCGCCGTCGGCATCGAGGTGATAGATGTCCCTGCCGACAACCTTCACCGGGCCTTGGACGTACGCCGGTCCGTCTCCACTGCCGCCGGCACAGTCCACATCGGAGGCTATCGGTACGCACGCCCAGATGTAGTTGGGATCGCATTGTGGGGCCTTGGTGCCCACCGCGACAACTTCGGCGACGGGTTGTTTGACGACATCCTCGCGCAGCAGTGTCTTGCCGGTCTGGACACCGTTGACGACGGTCACCTGGTAGGTCAGCCGCTTCAACCCCGCGATCCCTCTGGTACGCACCTTGGTGGTGCCTTTCGAAAGCGAAGAGTCGTTGACAGTACGCCGGCCGAAGGGGATCGATTGCGTCTCGGTGACCGTCCGGACCTCGACGGTCGGAGATGTCGAGGCGGTTGCGGATCCCCAGGGCGTTGCCATACCCGATGTGGCGGGACTCGACAGCGGTGTAGCGCGATCGTCGTTGGCGGCCGGATCTGCGCCCCGGTCGTCGGCACGGTTGGTGGCAGGCGACGTCCGTGGGTTGCCCGCCAGCGCGCCGATCGTCGCAACGCCACCGCAGCAGAGCACGGCAAGCAAGCCGATGCCGACAGCGAGCAGGGCCTTCTGGTTGGAACCGAGGCGGGCCAGTAGTCCGATCCGGTTGCGGGGTGGGGCCGGTGGCCACGGATTGCGGTGCGACGGCTGATAGGTCACGGCGATAAGTGTCGTGATACGCCGTGATTATGGATAGCGGCCAAAAGGCGACGGCAGCGACTTGTTGAGTCAGCGTTATCGGACAACCGCGGCTGTCGCCCCCCGTTCGAATGACAGGCGTGTTGGCCGGTTCGGTGTCTGTGACGGTACTCGCAGGTGACCAGGTATCCGCTGACGGCCGCAGCGGCACCCGGCAGTCGAGGGAGAGTACGCGCCTGAGCACGCGGCCATCGCTCCACAGTGGACGACTACTTGACCGTACCGCCGCCCGGGGGCTGCACCGCACTGGTAAGGCTCGCCGATGCCGTACCGAGCGCCGGGTGGTACGCGGTGACGATGACCGGCCCGGTCCGGCCCGGAAGCGAGCGGATGACCGCGCCACCCGCCGCACCGTACTCGTCGAACCGGAACGGGTTGTCGCCGAGCAGGACGGCGGGGCCGGAGAGTGCGAGCGTGACCGCACCGGTCACGCCCGGGCGGTGGTTGCCGTACACGTCCACCGCCCGGAAGGTGACCCGGGTGGCGTCGGAGCCATCCGCCCTGATCTCCGTGTGGTCGATCGTGAGCGCCAGCCGGTCCCGCGTGGTATCGGCCGACATGAGCAGCGTCGCGACCCGTACATCATCGCGGTACCCGTCGATGCGTAGGTCGGGCGGGGCGGCCGCGGCACCGGTGCCGCCCGGGCGACCGGTGAGCGCGACCGCACCGATCCCGAGGCGGGAGAGGCTGAGGTCGGCGAAGGCCGGCGGGTGGGCCAGGCCGGCGTACCGGGCGGCGTCGGGTACGGCGGTGGCGACCCAGCGGTCCACGACGTAGATCTCCAGCCGGTCGCAGTTGGTGGCGATCATCGCATCCTGCCCCGGCCCCTGCGGGCTACCCGGGCCGAAGTCCCAGTAGAAGGCGGGCAGTACCACCGGCCGGACGGCCGGGTCCACTTGGGACTGGTAGACGGCGGCGCCGGGCTTGGCGATCCGGAAGGTGTCCAGCACGCCGGGTGTCTTCAGGGCGTGCCAGATGCGGGCGCCACCGTTGTGCGAGGCGTAGTCGATACCGGCCCAGGCGAGCAGGCCGGCGTAGTGCGGGTCGAGCCCGGCCAGGTGGTGTACCTGGGCGTGCAGCCGCGCCTGCGCGACCAGGGTCGCCGGGGGATCAGTCCAGCGGTAGGTACGCGGGCCGTCAAGCGCCCCGACCGCCTCGGTCACCAGGTACGGGATGCCCGGCAGTGGCGGCCTGAGCACCGCGTTGCCCGCGTTGCTGTGATAGTCGTCGAAGCCGTAGACATCGTCGGCCCACCCGGTGGTGGTGTGCCGTAGCGTGGCCCCGCTGGTGGGGCGCGACCCGTCCAGCGAGTGCGCCAGCCTTCGGGTGCGCGCGTACAGGTCGCGGTTGTTCGGCGTCTCGTCCAGCCGGGTACCCCAGATCACCACCGACGGCCGGCTGCGGTCCCGGACCACCATGTCCCGGACGTTCTGCACGACGAGGTCCTGCCAGGCGTCGTCGCCGATCTGCTGCCAACCCGGTGCCTCCTCCCACACCATCAGCCCCAGTTCGTCGCAGGCGTCCAGGAAGTGCGGCGACTGCGGGTAGTGCGAGCAGCGCACCATGTTGCAGTTCAGTTCCTGCCGCAGGATCTCCGCGTCGCGGTGCTGCAGCCGGGCCGGTGCCGCCATGCCGAGGTACGGGAACAGCTGGTGCCGGTTGAGCCCGAAGATCTTCAGCCGCTCACCGTTGAGGTAGAAGCCATCCGGCCGGAAGGACGCTTCGCGGAACCCGATCCGGCGGGTCACCGTATCGGTACCCGTCACTGCGGAGAGCGACGCCTGCAATGTATAGAGGCGTGGTTGGTCGGGCGACCAGAGCCCGACCGGGCCGAGGTCGGTCAGTGCCAGCCGCACCGTGCTCACTCCAGAGTGGACATTCACGGTACGGGTGGCGGAGGCGAGCTGCCGCGCGCCGTCGAGCAGCTTCACGGTCAGCCGGGTGGGTACCGGCCCGAGGGCCGCGTCCACAGTGCACGCCACCTGGACCCACCGGTTGGGCCGCAGCACGTTTCTCGGCGTGGCGGACACGTCGGCGAGGTGCACCTGTGGCACCACGCGCAGGTACGCGTCCCGGTAGAGGCCGCCCGGCTGGAGGTAGTCGATGCTCGCCGGTCCGTGCCGGGGCGCCACCGGCGGTACCGCGAGACACCGGGAGTCGACCACGATGGCGAGTACGTTCCCACCCGGCACCAGCTCGCCGGTCAGCTCGACCGACCAGGGCAGGTAGCCACCCCGGTGGGAACCGATCACCACGTCGTTGAGCACGGCGACCGCGTTGACCATGACGCCATCGAAGTCGACAAATACCCGTCGCCCGACCAGTTGGCTACCGTCGAAGCGGCGCCGGTAGATCCAGACCTTCTGCCACGTGTCCGGATCCCAACCGCCCCAGGACAGCGGTACCACGGTGTGCGGCAGGGTGACCGGAGTGAACCCGCTGTCGTCGTACCCGGACCGGGCGGCGCCGGAGACGTACTCGCGGCCGAACAGCCAGCCACGGTTGAAGGATGAGCTGCGCGCGACGGTGGGGATCGTGGCCGCCTCGCTGGCTGGGCTGCCATGCTCGGCCGGCAGTACCGACGCGGCTACCGCGGCGCCGCCGACCAGCCCCGCCTCGAGCAGTACCCGCCGGGAAGTCCGCCACCCGGCCGCCCCGTTACCCGCCACCCCGTCACCGTCCACCGGCCCAGATTGCCGCGGGCGTCCGCCCGGCGCCGTCCCGCTGGAAAGCCAGCTCGGTACTCATACTGCCGCAGCCGCCGGTCCGCCGCCCACATGTTGTCGTACTTGCCGGGACGGACTCCAGCCGGCTAGGAAAGGCTCCACCGGACCTCGGCCAGGCCGGCGTCGGCCAGCGCCTTGTTGATGGCGCCGAACGGGCGGCTGCCGAGGAACCCGCGCGGGTTCATCGGGCTGGGATGCCCGGCCTCCAGTACCACGTGCTGCGGGGCGGTCACCAGGCCCACCTTTTTCCGCGCGTACCCACCCCAGAGGACGAAGACGACCCGGCTCTGCTTGGCGTCAAGCGCCCGGATCACCGCGTCGGTGAACTCCTCCCAGCCCTGGTTGGCGTGTGACCCGGGCTTGCCGGCCCGTACCGTCAGGACCGCGTTGAGCAGCAACACACCCTGCTCCGCCCAGCCGGTCAGGTCGCCCTGCGCCGGTACCGGCACCCCCAGGTCGTCGTGGAGTTCCTTGAAGACGTTGCGTAGTGACGGCGGCACCGGTACGCCCTGCCGCACACTGAAGCTCAGCCCGTGCGCCTGCCCCTCCTTGTGGTACGGATCCTGGCCCAGGATCAGCACCCGGGCGGCTTCCGGCTGGCACAGCCGGAACGCGGCGAACAGGTCGGCCAGCGGTGGGTACACCGTCGCCGTGCGGTACTCGGCATCGACGAAGGCGGAGAGGGAGGCGAGGCGGTCGGGCTTGATGTGCGGCAGTATCGCCTCACGCCAGCCGGCCGGGAGCAGCTCGATGAGATCGAAGGTCACCCCCGCGATCCTAGGCGAGGACCGCACACCTACTCGCAGCCGATACTGCCGAGGTCATAGATGTCTGTACCGATGACCTTCACCGGGCCATCGTCGTACGCCGGTCCGCTGCCGTTTCGCCGGAACAGTCCACATCGGACGCAAGAGTGCCGACCGGGGTTTTGTCGGTGCCTGCTTGTACGTTGCTGCCATGTCGGGTCAGTCGGGTCCGCACGACGCGGTGTTTCGCCGTGTTCTTGGTGAGCCGGTGAATGCGGCCTCGCAGCTGCGGGCGGTGCTGCCGGACGCTCTGGTCGAGCGACTCGACCTGGATCGGCTGAGCCGGGTCTCCGGTAGCTTTGTCGACGCCGCGCTGCGGTGGCGACACTCCGATCTGCTGTTCAGCGTTCCGCTGCAGGGCCGTGAGGTGTTCGTCTACATACTCGTCGAGCATCAAAGCAGCGACGATCCGCTGATGCCGTTTCGGATGCTGCGCTACGTCATACGCGTCTGGGACCGGTACCTCAGCGAGCATCCGGACGCGACCCGCCTACCGGCGGTGATCCCGCTGGTCGTGCATCACAACCGACGACCGTGGGCCAGTTCGACGCAGTTGTTGGATCTGCTCAACCTAGACCGGGACAGCGCCGGCGCCGCCGAGCAGTACCTGCCCCGGTTCCGCTTCCTGCTCGACGACCTCACCGTTCTCGATGAGCAGGCGCTGCGGGCCCGGCCGCTGACCCCGCCGGTCCGCATCACCCTGTTGCTGCTCAAGATCGCCGCCGGCAACCCGCGGCTGGTCCAGGACCTGTGGCGCTGGACCGACGACCTGCGCGCAGTGCTCGACCGGCCCGGTGGCCTCGAGGAGTTCACCGCCCTGCTGAGATACATTGAGCTGGTCGGTGAGATAGCCGCCGACCAGCTGCACAACCTGATCACCACGCTTGGCCCTGAGGCAGAGGAGGCGTACGTGACCATCGCAGAGATGCTCCGCGCCGAAGGCGAGGCCCGCGGCGAGGCTCGCGGGCGTGCGGAGGCGCTCATGCAGCTGCTGGCCCTCAAGTTCGGCCCACTTCCTCAACCGGCGCTCGACCGCCTGCGCGCCGCCCCGACCGACCAGCTCGAAGCCTGGACCGCCCGCGTGCTCACCGCGGACACATTGGAGCAGGTTCTAGGCTGAGCGGCTACCGGCCATCGCCGCAGCCCGCGGGGCGAGCGATGCGCCGCCGACCGCCTTCACCCTCAACGGTTCGGCCTGCACCGGCTGAAGCTCAGCCGGCGCACAGGGCTGCGTACCGGTCCAGGTAGAGCGGCCATCCCTGGTCGTTGTCGACGCCATCGCGGACCGCCTGCCAGCCGTTGCCGTGCCGTTCGAGGTGCCGGTGCTCAAGCTCCACCCGGGTGCGGTGTGGTGTCTCCGCGATGAACCTGACCTCCACCTCGCTGGTGCTTTCCGGGTCGGTCTCGACAGTCCACTGTGGACCGATGTCCCAGCTGAATACAACCCGCTCCGGCGGCTGGTAGACCAGTACCCGGGCCCAGTGGCACTCGGTACCGTCCACGGCGCGGTCGTAGATGTGCCCACCGACCCTGGGTTCGAAGACGGTCTCGGCGATCGGCGCGCGGAGCAGGTTGTGCTCCTTGGGCTTGAAGTCACCGAACTGGTCGGTGAAGACCATGAAGGCACGTTCGATCGGCGCTTCGACAACGAGCTGGCGCCGTACCACTGTCCCGGTCTGGGTCATGAGTTCTCCTCGGTCTGCTTCTCCACGACGTCCTGGAAGCCGTCGAGCGCGCGCCGCCAGAACGTGTCCAGCTGGTCGCGCAACGCCTGCATGCCGGCGGGGTTGAGCCGGTACACCCGCCGGGTGCCGGCCGCCTGGTCGGTGACCAGCCCGGCCGCCTTGAGCACCTTCAGGTGTTGGGAGACCGCCGGCCGGCTGATCGGCAGGACCTCGGCGATCTCGCCGACGGCGCGTGCCCGCTCGGCCAGGCAGCTGACGATGGCGAGCCGGCTCGGGTCGCCCAGCGCCTGCCACCCGTCGGGGGATCGCCGATCGGCACCTTGGTAAGTAGCCACGAACGGGAAGTTACGGCTTACCGAAGGCGCGTGTCAAGCCGGCTGGAGGTCGGGCGATCGGACGGAGCGGAGCCGGCGGCCGCTGGTCCAGTGGAAACTTTTAGTTGATCTGAAAAAAGGTAGACCGTCGACAGCTGGAAGTATTTACATGCTGGCAATAGCCGGGATAAAGTCTGGCCTAACTTACCTGCCGGTGCGCACCGCCCGAGCATCCCGCCCGGAGCAACCCCAGCGTTACCGGTGGCCCGACACCCCGGAGCGTCAGCCGATGGCGCACTCCGGGTGGCAAGCCAGCACTTGGAGCCGCCATGGTTCTCACGCCGGTACCGTCCGACAGCCGGCCGTTGCCCGCCCGCCTGCTCTGCCTGCTACGGGACATGGGCGCGCTGTCGCGGGCCGAGCTGGCGGACAGGCTGGGCGAGCCGAGGGCCCGGTTGCTCGCGGAGATCGACAACCTGATCGCCGACGGTCTGGTGCGCGAGGCCGGTCCGGCCGCGTCCCGGGGCGGGCGTCGATCGACTCTTATCGAACTATCGAGCGACCTCCGGTTCGCCGCGGTCGACCTCGGTGCGACCTCCATCGATGTGGAGGTGGTCGATGGGCAGCTGGAACCCGTTGCGGCACACGGCGAACCCGCCGACATCCGCTCCGGTCCCAAGGCGATCCTGCAGCGGGTGAACGAGATCCTGGCCAAGCTGAAGACGGACGGGGCGTACCAGCAACTGCACGCGATCGGCATCGGCGTACCCGGGCCGGTCAGTTTCCGCGACGGCGTGCCGGTATCGCCGCCCATCATGCCCGGCTGGGACCGGTTCCCGGTGCGGGATGTGCTGGGCCTGGAGCACGGCTGCCCGGTGGTGGTGGACAACGACGTGAACATCATGGCGGCCGGCGAGCGGTACGGCGGAGTCGCGCAGGCACTGGACAACCTGTTGTTCCTCAAGGTCGGTACCGGCATCGGCTGCGGCATCTACCTCGGTGGTGAGGTGTACCGGGGCACCGACGGCTGCGCCGGCGACATCGGCCACATCCAGCTCGAGGGGCACAGTCAGGTCTGCGCATGTGGCAATGTGGGCTGCCTGGAGGCGGTCTTCGGCGGCGCGGCCCTGGCCCGGGACGCGATCGCCGCCGCGCGCTCGGGTACCTCCCCGGCGCTGGCCGAGCGGTTGGCCGGGCAGGGCATGGTCTCCGCGCGGGACGTCGCCGACGGTGCCGCCGAGGGCGACCCCACCTGCATCCAGCTCATCCGCGACGGCGGCCACCAGGTCGGTACCGTCCTTGCCGGCCTGGTCAGCTTCATCAACCCGGCGATGATCGTCATCGGTGGCGGGCTGGCCGGGCTCGGCCACGTACTGCTCGCCGAGATCCGCAGCGTAGTATACCGGCGCTCGCT
>JAFMQQ010000478.1 GCA_017354595.1 Micromonosporaceae bacterium | reverse complement strand
GACCGAGGTTCACACCCATCGACACGATCGAGCGCACCAGCTCCCGGCTCTTTCCACCGCCGTCCAGCGGCGTCACGAAGGACCGGTCAATCTTGAAGGCGTCGATGGTCATGCGATGCAGGGCCTCGAGCGAGGAGTAGCCGGTGCCGAAGTCGTCGATGTGCACCTGTACGCCCATGTCGTGCAGCGCGGCCAGCCTCCGGTGGGCGGCCTGCACATCGTTGACGATGACCCCCTCGGTGATTTCGATGATGAGCGCCGACGGGTCGAGCCGGGTCTCCCGCAGGCTGTCCTGGATGTCGTTGAGCAACCGGGTGTGCCAGAACTGGCGGTTGGACACGTTGACGCTGATCCGCAACTGTTCCGGCCCGTAGCCGGCCGCCCGCCAGGCGCTGACCTGCCGGCAGGACTCGGTCAGCACCCATCGCCCGATCGGCGGCATCAGACCGCTCTCCTCGGCGATCGGCAGGAAGTCGTTGGGGCCCACCAGGCCGCGTACCGGGTGCCGCCAGCGGATCAGCGCCTCGAACGCACAGGTGACTCCGTCGTCGAGCCGCACGATCGGCTGATAGTGCATCTCGAACGCGTCCGTCTCCAGTGCCCGGCGCAGCTCCGCCTCGGTACGCAGCCGGCCAACCACGCGGGCGTGCATGCCGACATCGAAGACCGCGTGCGAACCCTTGCGCTGCCACTTCGCCGAGTACATCGCGGTATCCGCGTCACGGATCACGTCCTCGGCGTGCCGGTACCCGGTCGTGCTGAGCGAGATACCGATGCTGGCCGAGACGACGACCTCCTCCTCGCCGAGGCGGAACGGGTCGTCGAGCGCCGCTCGGATCCGCTGCGCGACCGCCACCGGCCCGTGCCCGTCGGGTGGATCGCTGATCAGGATGGCGAACTCGTCGCCGCCGAACCTGGCCGCCACGTCGGCCTCCGGGGCACTGGCCCGGATCCGCTCGGCGACCAGGATGAGCAGCCGGTCGCCGGCCAGGTGTCCCATGCTGTCGTTGACGAGCTTGAAGCCGTCGAGATCCAGCAACAGCACGGACCAGTGGCGATCGGGGTGCTGTTCCTGCGAGTCAAGGGCCTGCTCGAGCTTGGTCAGGAACAGCGTCCGGTTGGCCAGACCGGTGAGCGGGTCATACAGCGCCGCGTGACGCAGCAACTCCTCCTGCTTGCGCAGCGACTTCAGTACCGCCTCGTGCTCTAGCGAGATGGTCAGCAGGGCGGCCCATTGGTTCATCATCTCCCGACCGGTCGCCACGTCAGCCTCGATCGGGCCGACCAGCGCGAGCATCCCCCAGTCGCTGGTACCGAGCTTCAGCGGCGCCACGTAGACCATCTGATCGGCGTTCAGGTCGGCGAGCTCCACCAGGTCGGCCGGCGGGAACGACTGCAACGAGACCGGCCCCGGCCGCCGCACCGGTACCAGTCCCCGGCCGCGCTCGAACATCGTGACCGGGTCCAGCCCCGGTTCGGTACCCGGGCCGCTGCCGGCGGTACGCGACCAGAGGCCGAGGCACCCGCCACGGGCGTTCGTGTCCTCGATCCAGGCCAGCGCCCTGGGCTCCTTCTCGTGGCTGCTGAGCAGGTTCTTGCTGACCGTGTACAGCATCTTGAGGGTGGTCAGGAACTCGTTCTCCTCGACCGGCCGGGTCCGGGATGGGCTCTGCGCCAGCGCCACCACGATGTCCTCGGTGGCGCTCCTGAGCCGCTCGCCCGCCGCAGTGTCCTGAATGGACATGCACTGCGCGAGGTTGAGCCCGAACTGCCGGACGCACCGCATGAGGCGGCCAAGAGCCTCCGGGTACCGCCCGGTCAGCGCCTGCAGTTGGACCAGCGCCTGCCGGACCCCGATCTGGCTCGGTCCACACGCGTCGTCCGCGGCCGCCTGAAGGGCGCCCGCCACCACCTCGACACACTTCTGGATGACGGCCTGGCTCGCCGCGTCGATCCGATCCGGACTCAGTGCCGCGGCTACCTGTGCCACCAACTGGTCGGCAGAGGTGGCCGGGGCGGACGTGGCCGACCGCGCGCCGAGGGCCAGCGTGTCCGGGCAGCCGCAGGACTCGCGTGCCTGGAACGACGTGGGTACCTGCCACCGGCGCGGCTCAACCTCCTCGCCGGCGATGGCCCGAAGCGCCAGCGTCGCGGCGAGCTGGCCCAGGGATTCGAAACTCTGCCGGACGGTGGACAGACTCGGGGTCAGGTAGACGACCCCGTCCATGTCGTCGAAGCCGACGATCGCCTGCTTGCGCGGTAGGTCGACCCCGGCCTCCTGCAACGTCCGCATCAACCCGATCGCGTTGAGATCGTTTCCGGTCAGCACCGCGGTCGACGGCAGGCCGGCGGCGATCATCGCCCGCGCCGCCCGATCTCCGCCGGTTTCCCGGTTGTCGCCGGTGTCGTAGCACAGGTCGGCCCGGGGCGTTATGCCGCACTCGAGGAGTGCGTCGCGGTACGCCTCGTAGCGCTCGCGAAGATCGTGCAGTTCCAGGTATCCAGCGAAGGCGATGTCCCGATGCCCGTGTCCGACCAGGTGCAGGACTGCTTCCCGCACACCGCTGCGGTTATCCGGCAACACGACCGGGCACGGGAATCCGGCCATGTCGTCGCTGATCATGATGACCGGCTTGCCCGCGCGGCGGATCGCCTGCAGGTAGGCCAGCGACGCGGAATTGAGGATCACGATGAACGCGGAGACGTGATCCCATGCGATGGGGTGCCGAAAGTCCGGCGGCTCCGGTGGGTCGAAGTCGAAGGTACCGGCGCCGAGCGTCTGAATGACAATCATCCGGCCGCCCTCGGCCGCCGTCGTACGCGCGATTCCGCCGAGGATACCGCCGAAATACTCACAGCCGACCGACATGGTCAGTACGCCGATGGTGGGGCCCTCAACCACGGGCACATCACCTCCTGTACGGGATGCGCATCGAAGGGCCGGACCGATTCGCGGGCGGCGCGTCCAGCCGGGACGCCGTAACCTTTCGGTAAGACTGCGGATATCGGCTGGAAGCCTACCGAACCAGTTCCGCGGCGTCGATACGCGTCGTTACTGCGAGCATGGTTTGCCCGGTCACGACCACCCCTGAATTGCGCAACGCAGCAGGTGCGAGCCTGCCGAAGATCCCTTTGATGATCGAAAACAGCGGCCTCTGGAAGCCACCCGGTCACACTGGGTGGATGGCGAATGTACCCTGGCATGCTCCTGCGACGCTATCGGCCAACCGGTCCGCGCCGAGGCCAGTCGCACCAGGCCGGGACTCCACATGCCGCCAGCGGCGAAACTCGATCGGGCGTTACGCCAGGCGGGATGCGGGTACCGACTGGGTCAAGAGTTTGCAACGGTGCCATTGAGCATTCACCGTTCTTTAACATATCTGGACATTTGACCTATTGACCATCACCTGGGAGTCGGGCATCACCGAAAGGAACCGCTTGCGCCTGACGACACCCGGGTTGAGCCGGGACGGACTTCTCCCGCCACCGGCGAGGCCACGGCCGGCGGGGCGACCACCTGTCGCCGGTGTACCGCCCGAAGATGCGGCCCGGC
>JAFMQQ010000477.1 GCA_017354595.1 Micromonosporaceae bacterium | reverse complement strand
CGCGCCCACCTCGGCCGCGGCCACCTCGAACCGGCGCAGGGCGGCGACGATCGGCCGGACGTAAGAGCGCTTCGCCTTCAGGGAACGGGAATCACCGGGGAGGAGAAGGTCGAAGACGGCCGTTCCGGTGTACACGCCGCCTGAGAATAGACGGCCTCGGTCACCCTGGTTTCGCCGGCGGGGTGGGTGGAGCCGGCACCAGCCCTTGCGATCAGGGTCGGGTCCGGCTCCCGCGGTATCGCCGCCGCGCCGGCGCCCTGTTGCGGCCGCGGCCGGCGGTGCTCGGCGGAACTGGAGCTGCCGCCCCGGCCCTGGTAGATCAGCAGGCCGTTGATCGGGTCGGGTACCGCGTCCAGCGCCGCGGTCACCGCGGGCAGGTGCCGGAACAGCGCCCAGGTCTGCGCATCCTGGAAGCAGACCTCGAAGACCACGCCCCACCGGTGCTCGTGCCAGTCCCAGTCCCGGGCGCCATGGGAGAGGGCCGCCTCGATCAGTGAGGTGCTGTGCGCGTCCTTCCACCGCCCGGCGGGGAATTCGCCGTCGAGCACCTCAATCGACCACCACTGTTCGAACATGCCACCGGCCAGGCTAGCCCGGTTCCCTCCTGGCGACCAGTACGTCACGGTTGATCGCCTGATCCACCCGGTGCGCCAGGTCCAGGTAGCCGGGTCCGTCCACAATCGACAGTCCATGGCCGGCGAGGATCTGTACCGCCTCGGCGCGTTTGGCGACGTGGGTGTTCCAGGACAGGCCGATCGCACCACCGGGGCGCAGCAGCTCCAGCCAGACCGGTACCGCCGCGCGCAGCAACTCCAGCGGGTCGCGGCGGAGTCCCCCGGCCGCGGTGTGGCTGCCGTGCGCCACGCCGTACGGCATGTCCGCCACGAGCACATCGGCGCAGCCGGGTCGCAGCAGTTCCCGCGCCCGGGTGGTGTCCGCGTTCAGTACGGTCAGGGTGTGCTCCCGGGCCGGCTGGCGGCCACTGCCGAGCGACACCTCCAGCTTGCGGGCGACCAGCTTCCGCTCCCGGCGTACCGGATTCAGCTGCGCCCGGTGCTTGATCCGCTTGCGCTGCAGGTACGTGCGCAGGAAAGCGGAGTACGCGTCCACGTCCTTGCCGTCCAGTTCGATCCCGACCGCGTCGTACCCGTACATCAGCGCCTGGTTCAGCGTGGTGCCTCGGCCGCAGAGCGGATCGAGTACGGTCAGCGGCCGGCCCGCCAGGTCCCACCCGGACGCCAGCAGGGTCGCGTTGAGCAGCAGCTTGGTGAACTGCTCGTTGGTCTTGCCGGCGTACTTCGGGATGGTGATCAGGTCGTCGTCGAAGCACGCCCGCGGCTGCAGCGGCACCGGCCGCAGCAACTCACCGACAACCTCGAAGAGCACATAGATCGAGGAGAGGTTGGCCAGGTAGGCCAGGTCGCGTTCGGTGAGCGAGGCGGTGAAGCCGAGGTACGGCACCCCGCCGATCGCCTCTTCCGCCACCTCGGTCGGGGGCGCGGAGAGCACCGTGCCGAACATCGCCAGCTCGGAACGGGCCAACCGGGTGGACGCCGAGGCGTACACCCGGTTGGCCGAAGGAGCAATCAGTAACGCGTAGCGGCTCAAGCCCGCGGCTTCTCGCGCATCTCGTAGGTCTCGATGATGTCGCCTACGTGGATGTCGTTGTAGTTGCCCAGGGTCAGGCCACACTCGAAGCCCTCGCGGACCTCGGTCGCGTCGTCCTTGAACCGCTTCAGCGTGGAGATGGTGACGTTCTCTGCCACCACCGCACCGTCGCGGACCAGCCGGGCCCGGGCGTTGCGCCGGATCAGACCGGTACGCACGATGCAGCCGGCGATGTTGCCGACCCGCGAGGAACGGAACACCTCCCGGATCTCCGCCGTGCCCTGCTCCACCTCCTCGTACTCCGGCTTGAGCAGGCCCCGCAGCGCCGCCTCGACCTCTTCGATGGCCTGGTAGATCACCGTGTAGTAGCGGATCTCCACACCCTCGCGCTCGGCGTACTCCCGGACCTTGCCCTCGGCCCGCACGTTGAACCCGATGATGATCGCGTCCGACGCGCTGGCCAGGTTGACGTCGTCCTGGGTGACCGCGCCGACGCCGCGGTGGATGATCCGCAGCTGCACCTCGTCCGATACTTCGATCTTGACGAGGGCGTCCTCCAGCGCCTCCACCGAACCGGAGCCATCGCCCTTGAGGATCAGGTTGAGCGTGTTCCGCTCGCCCTCCTTGATCCGGTCGAGCAGGTTCTCCAGGGTGACCCGGCCGCCGCGGTTGGCGATCTGGGCCGCCCGGTCGCGGGCCTGCCGTTGCTCGGCGATCTGCCGGGCGGTGCGGTCGTCGGTGACGTTGAGGAACGTGTCGCCGGCACCGGGTACCGCGGTCAAGCCGAGCACCATCACCGGACGGGACGGCCCGGCCTCCGGTACCTGCTTGCCGTTCTCGTCGAGCATCGCCCGGACCCGGCCGTGCGCATCCCCGGCCACGATCGCGTCACCGACGTTCAGGGTGCCGCGCTGTACCAGCACCGTGGCGACCGGACCACGGCCGCGGTCGAGGTGCGCCTCGATCGCGATGCCCTGCGCCTGGCCGTCGATCGGTGCCCGCAGGTCCAGTGCCGCGTCCGCGGTGAGCAGCACCGCCTCCAGCAACCCCTCGATGTTGATCCGGCTCTTGGCGGAGATGTTGACGAACATGGTGTCGCCGCCGTACTCCTCCGCCACCAGGCCGTACTCGGTGAGCTGCTGGCGTACCTTGTCCGGGTTCGCCTCCGGCTTATCGATCTTGTTGACCGCGACCACGATCGGCACATCGGCCGCCTTGGCGTGGTTGAGCGCCTCGATGGTCTGCGGCATCACGCCGTCGTCGGCCGCCACCACCAGTACCACGATGTCCGTGGCCTGGGCGCCACGGGCCCGCATCGCGGTGAATGCCTCGTGGCCCGGGGTGTCGATGAAGGTGATCGCCCGCTCTTCGCCCTCGTGCTCCACCTTCACCTGGTAGGCGCCGATGTGCTGGGTGATCCCACCGGCCTCGCCCTCGACCACGTTGCTGCTGCGGATCGCATCCAGCAGCTTGGTCTTGCCGTGGTCGACGTGGCCCATCACGGTCACCACCGGCGGCCGGGTAACCAGCCGCTCCTCGGCGATGTCGGCGTCCAGGTCGATGTCGAACCGAGCCAGCAGCTCCCGGTCCTCCTCCTCCCGGGTGACGATCTGTACCTCGAAACCGAGGTGCTCGCCGAGCAGCAGCAGCGTGTCGTCGGTGCACGACTGGGTAGCGGTCACCATCTCGCCCAGGTTGAACATCTCCTGTACCAGCGAGCCCGGATTGGCGCTGATCCGCTCGGCGAAGTCGGAGAGGGAGGCACCGCGCGGCAGCCGGATCACCTGACCCTGGCCGCGTGGCGCTCCCGAACTCATCGTCGGCGCGGAGAGGTTGTCGAACTCCTGGCGCCGCTGCTTCTTCGACTTCCGCCCGCGGGCGGGCTTGCCGCCCGGCCGGCCGAAGGCGCCGGCCGCACCGCCGCCACGACCCCGACCGCCACTGGGC
>JAFMQQ010000476.1 GCA_017354595.1 Micromonosporaceae bacterium | reverse complement strand
TCGACTGTCCAGGTTGGATAGTGCCGTTGTACGGCATGTTGACCGCTGTCTCGGAGGTGGTTCCGGAGATCTGCGCGTTCCACGCGTTGACGATCCGCTGGTTGCCACCCCACGTCCAGGTGACCTGCCAGCTGCTGATCGGCGTGGTCTTGTTGTTGGTCACCGTTATCGTCGCCACGAACCCGACGTCCCACTGGCTCTGGATCGAGTAGCTGGCGCTCACCCCGCCGCTGGGGCCGGGGCTGCTCGACGACGGCCTCGCGGAGGACGGCCCAGGTGAGGACGGCCTTGCGGAGGACGGCGACGGGGACGACGGCCGGGGCGACGACGGCGATACCACGACCGACCCAGTCACGCTCGGGCTGACCACGCCGCCGCCGAGGAAGAGCTCCGAGTACGTCGCGAACGCCATCGCCAGGTCGGCCTGAGCCCAGAACCGGTGGTACGTGAACGACGGCGCCGCGCCGCCGGCCAGGTACGCCGACACCTTGCTCCACTGCGGGTCCCGCGTGTAGAAGGACCGGATGGACATGAAGGTGGAGCTGGAGTTGATCGGGTCGCCGTTGGGCATCTTGCCGGTCCACCCGGACGGTACGAAGACCGGGTCGTCGAACCGGTTGTAATCCGTGCGGGTCTCCGGGATCGCGATACCCTGCGCGTCGGTGTGCACGGCCACCGCATCCAGCAGGCTCTTGCCCAGGTTCTGCACCGTAGTGTTGTTCGTCGCCTTGGCGTAGTACAACAGCGCCTTGATCAGCGCGGCGGCCACACCTACGTCGGTACCCGAGTCGGCGACCGTGACGTGCAGGCCGGCGTTGCTGCCCGGGTTGGTCGGGTTCCAGCTGTCCGGTGCGCCGCTCCAGTTCAATGTGGACGGAATGGAGAAGCTGCCGCCGGTGCCGACCGTGATCAGCGGGGTGACCCAGGCGATCCACTTGTCCAGCACCGGCCGGACCTTGGCGTCGCTGGTCAGGTAGTAGTACTCCATCCAGCGTTCCATGCCCCACGCCTGCATGCCGAACCAGTTGTTGCTCGGCGGGTCGTGGTACACGGGCTGGAAGTCGTAGAACATGCCGTGGAAGGTGGGGTCGTTGGCCGGCGGGGTGCCGTACTGGCCGTTCCAGCTGTTGGTCGCGCCGCCGGCGATCGCGCCTTCGGCCGACTGCAGCCAGGTCAGGAACTCGATCTGCCGACCCAGGCTGGTTGCCCAGTCCGACTGTCCGGTCGACGCCTGCGGCTTCATGCCGGCCACTGTGGACAGTGCCCATGCGGCGACCGGGTTCTGGTACCCGTGGTGGCAGGCACCGTCGCCGATCCGCCACGCCCAGCCGCCACCCGGCTCCGCGCCACCCCAGGCGTAGTACCAGCCGAGCAGATAGTGCTGCGACGACCGGCCGCTACCGGCGGGGCAGCTGTGCGGGTCGGTGCAGTTGCCGATCTGCTTGAAGTACTTGTCGAACATGGCGTACCGCAGGAAGTCGCCCATCTTCGCGGCCTTGGCGACGGTGGCGGATACCGCGCTGGCGTTGCCCTGCGCGGTGGCCCACCGCAGCGCCCAGTAGGCCGCCTGGATGGCCCGTGCGTCGGCGTCCGGCGCATTGGTGAACTTCCACTGCTTGGCCGGCGCGCTGGTGTCCTTGATGAACAGGTCAAGGTAGCCGTTGGGCCCGCCGAAGGCGAACAGGTCGGTGCATGGTTGCGGGATGGTCTCCCACACCGACTCCTGCGAGCCGCGCTGGTAGCTGTTGATGAAGCAGGGCCCGGGAGCGCTCGGGCCGGCCTCGCTACCGGTACCGACGGTGCCGCCGTACCCGTAGACGTTGTCCACGTCCAGCAGCCAGTGCATGCCGTAGATGTCGGAGCTGCCGTACGCCGACTTGAGCTCACCGGCGATCGGGTCCTGCCCGCTGGTAACGCTGCTGTCCAGCGGGCTGGGGTAGCTGCTCGGGTCCGGCCACTCGGGAGCGTAGGTGGCCGGGGAACTCGGGTTGTACGAGTCGTTGCTCGGCTGGTCGGTGTGCGACGGAATGATGATCTTCTCCACCGTCGTCCAGGCGGCGTTGAAGCGCGACCAGTCCCCGGTCACCCGGCCGTATACGGCCTCCAGCCAGACCAGGTAGCTGAACGCCTCCGATGTGGACTCGTGCCCGTGGTCGGGTGCCTCGACCATCAGCGTCTCGACCGAGTGGTACGGGGCGCCGGACGAGTGGAAGTATCCGTTGTTCGGGTCCTTGATCTTGTTGTACTGGTCCAGGAACTTCTGCGCATAGTCATCAGGTGCGGCCGCGACGGCGGCTGATGGTGCGCCGACGATCTTCGATCCAACGGCGACTGCGGCGGCCGCGCCGCCGACGGTGGCGACGAACCTTCTGCGGGACATGCGGGACAGGCGGGCCAATTTAGCCTCCTCAAGGCGTTGGCGCACCCGGGTTGCCACCGTGAGGGACGGCTGGCGCCGGTGTGAGCCGGTGTCGGTTCAATATGGACTGGTGGTGTCGAGCGATATCGCCGCGGCACGCCCGGCGTGCGTCATCGGCAACACAACTGCGCCAGCGCGGGGACCACGCCAGCGTCGCGACCTACCAGCACTCCGACGGCTCCCGCGACGGTGGATGCCAGAAGGGCAAACCGCGCCTCCGACACGGATCTATGGAAGCGCTCCCACAAGGCTCGCGGCTGCGGCGCGAAATGTCAAGCACTCAGCCAGTCGAGCGCCCGGGTCAGCGCGGGCTCATCGATCGCATCGAGGTGCCCCAGTCCCTCGGCCAGCCGGATGGTGATCGCCCGCGCCGCGGCGGGGTACCGCTGCGCGAGTGCCGCGCGGAACTCGACCGCTCCGCTGGGCGGCACGTGGGTGTCGGCGCCACCGAGCTCGAACCGGATTCGCGGCGCGCGGGCGTACCGGCCGAGGTGCGTCGCCGGGTTCAGGTGGTCGTAGAGCCACTGCCCGTGCGGCGTCGCGGCGCCCTGGTCGATCAGGAGCGTCGGGTCGTCCAGGCGGTGCATGCCTGGACGCGTCCAGTCCGGCGTGGCGACCAGCGCCGCGACCGCGCTCACCCGGGGATCGGCTCCGGCGAGCGCGAGGGCGGTATCGCCGCCCATCGAGATACCGCCGGCCACAACATCCGGTGCAAGCTGGTACCGGTCCAGCGCCCAGTCGATGACGTGCATGGCGTCGAGCGTTGTCTGCCCGAGGATCGGCCACATGTCGCGGCGGAAGTGTCCGAAGACCTCGGGGGAGAGTTCGGCCATGCTCCGGGTCGCTCGCGCGCCGTGCCGCCACGCGTCCAGACTCACCGCCACGAAACCGCGCTCGGCCAAGACGTTCAGCTGCGGCTGCATCTGTTCCTTGGTACCGGTGAAGTAGTGCAGCCACAACGCGAGGCGGTCCCGGCCAGCCGTCCCGGCTGGAGGTTTCGTCACGCTGACCGGTATGCCGTCCACATCGACGGTCTCGACATCTGCCATGGGGGCAGCCTGCCACCGGGGTCAGACATCCGCCCAGGCCAGGCTCGGGAAGGTCTGGGTCGCGAAGCTGCGGCGCAGGTACCACCACCAGGT
>JAFMQQ010000475.1 GCA_017354595.1 Micromonosporaceae bacterium | reverse complement strand
CCCGGCAGTACTACTTCATGGGCAAGGACAACATCACCTTCCACGCCCAGATCTGGCCGGCGGAGCTGCTGGCCTATGACGGCGAGGGTTCGCGCGGCGGGCAGCCCGGCGAGTACGGCCGGCTGCGGCTGCCCACCGAGATCGTCTCCAGCGAGTTCCTCACCATGGAGGGGCGCAAGTTCTCCTCGTCCCGGTCGGTCGTCATCTACGTGCGCGACTTCCTGTCCCGGTACGACGCCGACGCGTTGCGGTACTTCATCGCGGTGGCCGGGCCGGAGAACAACGACACCGACTTCACCTGGGCGGAGTTCCTCCGCCGCAACAACGACGAGCTGGTCGCCGGCTGGGGCAACCTGGTCAACCGGTCGCTGTCCCTGGCGGCGAAGAACTTCGGTGCCGTCCCGCCGGCGACCGGCCTCACCGAGGCCGACGAGGCGTTGCTGGGCAGCGTCCGGGCCACCTTCGACACTGTCGGTGGGTTGATCGAGCGGCACCGGCAGAAGGCGGCGATCACCGAGGCGATGCGTACCGTCGCCGAGGTCAACAAGTACCTCTCCGAGCAGGCGCCGTGGAAGCTGAAGGAGGACCAGGAGCGGGTCGGCACCATCCTGCACGTGGTACTGCAGGCGGTCACCGACCTGAACACCATCCTCAGCCCGTTCCTGCCGCACGCCGCGCAGACCATCCACGAGCTGCTCGGCGGCGAGGGCGTACACACACCGCTGCCGTCCATTGTGGAGGTTGACGACCTGGACGGCGGGCCCGGCTATCCGGTGCTGACCGGTGACTACGCGGTCGGTGCCCGGTGGCGCTCGACGCCGATCGAGCCGGGTCGCGCGCTCTCGCCACCCAAGCCGGTGTTCAGGAAGCTTGACCCGTCCATTGTGGACGAGGAGCTGGCTCGGCTGGCGGGGTGAAGGCGTACCGGGTCAGGGCATCGTGCCGGTCGGTGACCTCGCCGGCCGGCGCCCAGACCTCGTAGATGCCGCGCTCCACGCAGGTGGAGCTGCTGCGCGCCACGGCCTCGTCATCCGGCCGGATCAGCCGTACCCGCAGCCACGCGCCCTCGTCGCGGATGACCGTCACCGGCAGCCCGCGTACCGCCGCCCGCGGGGTACGCCGGCCCAGGCTCTCGATCTGGTACCGGGCGAGGCGGGTCTTGGCGAGTACCCGGAACTCGGTGGGCGGGTCGGCCAGCGCCTCGAACTCCTGACCCCGGTAGTCACCGACCAGCCGCACCGGGGGCGGCGGGATGGTGAAGTAGTCCTGGTCCGGCGCGATGCCCGGGACCGCGGCGAACAGGTGGTGCCACTGCTGGCCGAACATCCCGGTCCAGGCGCGCTGCTCAGGCAGGTAGCGGTAGAGCATCACGCAGGTGCCGTCGCTGGTGAAGGCGACCAGTTCGGCATAGGCGGGCAGCGGCAGGTCGCCCAGATCGGCGGTGACGAACTCGGGCACCAGGTGCCGGTCGGAGGGGGCGAAGCCGGTGCCGAGTACCGGCGGTCCGCGCCGGTCCTGTGGCGGCATCCGGACCAGGCCGGGGAACTCCTCGACATAGGGGATGGCGTAGTCGTGCGGGTCGATGGCGCGCCAGCGCAACGCGAAGATCGCTTCGTCCGCCGTGCCCGCCGCGCCGTCGCTGCACAGCACCGCCAGATCGGCCGGGGTACGCAGGTGGGCGATGTCGAACTCGCGGTAGCAGAAGCCCTGCGGCATCCAGCCGCTGAGGTAGCCGGCGAGCTGCGCCGCGGAGAGGATCTTCATCATCCGGGTACCGCGCTGGATGAGTACCGTGCCGCGGGCGTGCGCCAGCGACCAGTCGGTGCGCCCGCGCGGGCTCTGGCTGAGTTGATGCACCTGACCCCAGGTCAGGTCGCGGCGCAGCGGTACGAGCATCGGGTTCTCATCGGGTACCGGCGGGATGCCCTCGAGCACCTCCACATCGGTAGCCGGGACGAAGCACCGGTACGGGTACGCGGCGCCGGCGAGCGCGTTGTGCAGGAAGCCTGGTTCGGGTACCCGGGATAAGACCTCGAACGCGGCGCCCTTCGCGACCGGCTCGGCCGGGTAGACGCCTTGGCCGAGGCGCACGCGTAAGCGCGCGGAGCCGGGAGATGGGGTGCCCGGGTCGCGTGTCGCTTGCCCCGTGGGCGTCACCCCATCGAAGGTAGACGCGGTATCGCCCGTCCTGGTTAACGGGGTGTGAATCGTTAATCACTACCTGGCCACCAGTCCGGCGTGTCGCGCGCTGATACGCCCCGCGGTAGGACCCGCCCCCGGCCACAACTTCATTGAAGTTGTGGCTTTGCGGCGCAGCCGAAGCCACAACTTCAATGAAGTTGGCTCGGCACCCGGGGGTTGGCCCCGCTGTCGGTCCCGGGGCGCGCGGTGCCGGGTCTGCGCCGGTGTGTGATGCTGTCCGGGATGCCTACCTCAACGCAGCGCCGCGCGGGCTCGGGCCGGGGTGAGAGCCGCAGCGGCGAGCCGCCGCCGGCGCCGCGCCCGCTGACCGTACCCGTGCTGGACAGCCACACCCACCTGGACATCGTCGGGGGTGACCCGGCCGCCGGTATCGCGGCCGCCCGCGCGGTCGGCGTCGACCGGCTGGTCCAGGTGGGCACCGACCTGCCCTCGTCGCGGTGGGCGGCCGAGCTGGCGGCGGTACAGCCGGCCGTGGTGGCGACCGTGGCGCTGCATCCCAACGACGCACCACGGCTCGGTGCCGACCTGGACGAGGCGCTGCGCGGGATCGAGGAGCTGGCCGGGCAGGACCGGGTGCGCGGGATCGGCGAGACCGGACTGGACAACTTCCGCACCGCGCCGCCGGGCCGGGCGGCGCAGGAGCGCAGCTTCCGGGCCCACATCGCGATCGCGAAGTCGACCGGCAAGCCGCTGGTCATCCACGACCGGGACGCGCACGCCGACGTCCTGCGGGTACTGGACCAGGAGGGCGCACCGTCCACAGTGGTCATGCACTGCTTCTCCGGCGATGAACAGTTCGCCCGGGAGTGCGTCCGGCGCGGGTACCTGCTCAGCTTCGCCGGTACGGTCACCTTCAAGAACGCGCCGGGGTTGCGCGAGGCGGCCCGGGTCACGCCACCCGACCAGATGCTGGTGGAGACCGACGCACCGTTTCTGACCCCGACGCCGTATCGCGGCCGGCCCAACGCGCCGTACCTGATCCCGCTGACGGTACGGGCGCTGGCCGAGGCGACCGGGCGCGACCTCGACCAGCTGTGCGCGGCGATCTCCGCCAACGGCGACCGGGTGTTCGGGCCTTGGCAGCGGTGACCGAGGGCTCGCTGCTGGGCCCGGCGGAGATCCGCGACATCGCCGCCCGGCTCGGTGTGACGCCGACCCGGATGCTGGGGCAGAACTTCGTACACGACCAGAACACGGTCCGGCGCATCGTACGCACCGCCCAGCTGGACGGCGATGAGATCGTGCTGGAGGTGGGGCCGGGGCTCGGCTCGCTCACCCTGGCCCTGCTGCCCGCGGTGGCCCAGCTGTACGCGGTGGAGATCGACCCGGCGCTCGCCAAGGCGCTTCGCTCCACAGTGGACC
>JAFMQQ010000474.1 GCA_017354595.1 Micromonosporaceae bacterium | reverse complement strand
GCGCAAGGCCGCCACGGTCGGCGCCATCGTCTCCGCCGTCGCGCTGATCTGTCTGGCCTTCTCGAACAACAACACCCGGACCGGGATGCCGTTCCTGTTCACCGCAGCCGGCCTGATCCTGGCCGCGTTGATCGGCGACTGGGTGCTGCGCAGGAAGGGCCTGCGCCGGTAGTCGCGCCCGGGGCACAGCGCCCCGTTCAGCGGCGCCCGGTTCAGCGGCGGCGGATGATGTCCCGGACCTCGCGCAGCGCCTGGTCCACCTCGGCCTCGAAGTAGCCGCCGGGCACCAGGTTGAACTGACCCGGGTCCAGCTCGGCGTCATTGATCGGTACCGGCGACCGGCCGGACATCGCCGCGACGATCCCGTCGAAGAGCCGATCCACCTGGCCCGGGTCGTACCCGCTGCCGAAGCGCCGCGGCTGGAAGCTGCGGCGCAACTGGTCGACCCGCGCCGCCTCACCGGTCGGGGCGAAGCCACCCGGCTCGGGGCGGGCGCCGAAGCTGGACGGGGCGCCGAAGCCGCCGCCAATGTCGGGCGGCATCCGCATCTCGCTGGTCATGTCGCCCCTGCCGTGCCGACCCGGGTCGGTCGGCTCGTACCGGCCGGTGCCGATCGGGCCGGTGCCGAGCGAGCCGGTGCGGTCGTCGTAGCGCGGCTCCTCGTACCGGCCGTACCCGGTGGGCGCCGGCATCGCCGAGACCGGCCGGGACGACGGTGGAGGCGGCGGTTGGCCGCGATCGTCGCGCCCCGGAGGGCCGAAGCGATCCGGTGGATTGAGCCGTGGGTCCGGCGGTCCGAAGCCACCCTGCGGTGCCCCGAAGCCGCCCCCCGCCGGTACCGGCGGTGCCGAGGGCGGTGGTGGGCCGGGCCGCTCGGGCGGCCCGAACCCTCCGGGTGGCCCGAAGGGATCCGGTGCGCCGAAGCGATCCGGCGGACCGAAGCGGTCCGGTGGCGGTGCCATGCGGCCGGGTGGGCCGGGGGGCATCCCGCCGGACATTCCGCCGCCGCGGCCGGCGCGCTCGCCTACGGGTACCGGTCGGCCGTCCAGCCGCCGGGCTCCGCCACCGCGCTCCTCCATCTCGGCCAGTTGCCGTTCGACCCGGTCCAGGTGCAGGTCGACCTGCCACTCGTCGTACCCGCCGAAGCGCACCCGGAAGACCACGTCGTGTACCTCCTGCGCGGCGACCGGCGAGCCGAACGCCTCACCGTTGAGGGTGGCCTCCACGCGGTCGAGGAACGAATCCACCTCGTCGACCTTGTACCCCTTGCGCAGCGCCCGACGCCGGAACCGCTGACCCTGACTCGACACTTGGCGTCACCCCTCGCTCGCTTGCGCAGCAGCCCCGAGATCGCGCGCGTGCAGCGCGCCAGCGGTGTGCCCGGAATTGCGCGGGTGTAGCGTAGCGGCCCCGCTCGGGACCGCGGCGGCCAGTTGACCGCAGGCACCCTCGATCTGCCGACCCCGGGTATCGCGAACCGTGGCCGGCACGCCCGCCGCGTGCAGCCTACGCACGAACTCCCGCTCGACAGCCTTCGGGCTGGCGTCCCACCGGGAGCCCGGAGTCGGGTTGAGCGGGATCAGGTTCACGTGTGCCGGCCGGTGTGTCAGGAGGCGGCCCAGCAGGTCGGCTCGCCAGGGCTGGTCGTTGACGTCCCTGATCATGGCGTACTCGACCGAGACGCGCCGACCCGTACGCGCCGCGTAGTCCCACGCCGCATCGAGCACCTGCGCGACCTTCCAGCGATGGTTGACGGGAACAAGTTCGTCGCGGAGGTCATCATCTGGCGCGTGCAGCGACAGCGCAAGGGTCGCCGAGAGACCCTCACCCGCCAGGCGGCGTATCGCCGGCTCCAGCCCGACCGTGGAAATGGTCACATGGCGCTGGGACAGGCCCGCGCCCTCCGGCGGTGGCGCGCAGAGCCGGCGTACCGCGGCCACCACCCGGGTGTAGTTGGCCAGCGGCTCGCCCATCCCCATGAAGACCACGTGTGAGAGCCGGTCCGGGAAACCGACCCGTGCACCGGCCGCGGCCAACCCGCCACGCGCAACCAGGGCGGCGAACCAGACCACCTGGTCGACGATCTCCGCGGTGGTCAGGTTCCGGGTCAGGCCGGCCTGGCCGGTCGCGCAGAAGGTACAGCCCATGCCACAGCCGGCCTGGCTCGAGACGCAGACGGTGACCCGGTCCCGGTACCCCATCAGGACGCTCTCCACCAACGCACCGTCGTGCAGCCGCCAGAGTGTCTTGCGGGTCGCGCCTTCATCGCATGCCAGTTCCCTGATCGGGGTCAGCAGCGGCGGCAGCAGCGCCTCGGCCAGCCTGGCCCGGGAGGCGATCGGCACATCGGTCATCTGCCCGGGGTCGCGCACCAGGCGCCCGAAGTAGTGGGTGGAGAGCTGACCCGCGCGGTACTCCCGCTCGCCCAGCGCCGCCACCACCGCCCGCCGCGCCGGCATATCGAGGTCGGCGAGATGGCGCGGGTGCGTCTTGACTACAGGCAGTGTTCTCATGACCGTCCCAGTGTCCCACGCCGGCGCCGCCACATATCGACGTACGGCCCACTGCAGCGCAACCGCACCGCCGGCCCGGTCGGCGCGCGGGCTGGGGTCAACCGCCGGCCGGGGCGAGCCAGGTCAGCAGGAGGTACGAGCAGGGCAGCGCGAACAGGATCGAGTCAAGCCGGTCCATGATTCCGCCGTGCCCCGGCAGCAACTGGCTCATGTCCTTCACGCCGAGATCCCGCTTCAACAGCGACTCCGCCAGGTCGCCGAGGATCGATGCGAGGCTGACCGCGACGCCGAAGATCACCCCGTCCCACCAGGGCCGGTCGAAGCCGAACATCAGCACCACCGCCCCACCGGCGCCGGCGGCGAGCAGCGACCCCACCGCGCCCTCCCAGGACTTCTTCGGACTCACCGTCGGCGCCATCGGATGCCGGCCGAAGAAGACGCCGGCCACGTAACCGCCCGTGTCGGAGAGGACCACGGCGACCAGCGTGGCGATCACCCGGTTCGGCCCGTCGTCCGGCTTGGCCAGCAGAACCGCGAACCCGGCCAGAAATGGTACGTAGACCGCGACCAGGGTGGCGGCCACGACGTCCCGCAGGTACCCGCCGGGGCCGTCGGCGAGCCGCCAGATCAGTACGGCGAGCACGGTGATGGTCAGGCCAAGGGTGAGCGCCTCGACACCGGCGAACCAGGCGAGAGTGATCATCACGGCGGCGCCGGCGATCAGCGGGAGTACGGGCGGGTGGGACCGGGGTACCGGCCGCGGCCCTGGACTGGCGGCGCCCTGCCCGGCACCCGACGGCGCGGTGAAGCCGGATCGCGGCGAACTCGCCACCGCGCGGGTCACTTCCCAGATGGCGATCGCCGCCGCGGCGACCACCACGACGATGAAGGCGGGGCGCCACAGGTACACGGAGGAGATGACGATCGTCCCGAGCACCAGCCCCACGCCGATGGCGGCCGGCAGGTTCCGCCCGGCCCGGCGCTTCCTGCCGCGCCCCCCCAGATCAGAACCCGGACGCGTCGTCGGCGCCAGCGGCATGCCCGGTGCGGGGG
>JAFMQQ010000473.1 GCA_017354595.1 Micromonosporaceae bacterium | reverse complement strand
GCCTTCACCCTGGTGATCACCGGGGTCTCGTCGTTCTTCGTGCTCGGCCTGCCGGTACTGGTCGGCGGCCTGCTGGTGGCGCGCGCCTTCGCGGACCTGGAACGCCGCCGGATCGGGCCGGTGCTGCGCCGGCGGATCGCCCGGCCCACCTACCGCCGGGCTCCGGTCAACGCCAGCTGGTTCCGCCGGATGGGTAACCCGATGTTCGTCGGGCAGTACTGGCTGGACGCGGTGCACGCAAGCGTCGTCTGGCTCGTCTCCACGGTCACCTTCAGCATCGCGGTGACCTGGTGGTGCTCGGCGGTGTTCGGCTGCCTGTACTGGACCTTCGGCTGGGCGCTGCCCGACACCGCGCCGGTCGGCATCGTGATCGGTGACCGGCCACTGCCCGAGGCGCTCGGGCTGGGTGGCTCGCTCGGCGCTCGGGCCTTCTTCTACGCCGCGTTCGGCATCTTCTTCCTCGGTACGCTGCCGCTGGTGATGCGCGGCCTCGCGGTGGCGCAGGCCCAGTGCGGCCGGGCGCTGCTGTCCGGCATGGCCGAGGTACGGCAGCACATCTCCGGCCTGGAGGAGGGCAAGGCGCGGGCCGAGGTCCAGCGGGAGGCGGCGGTCTCCGCCGAGGCGACTGCGCTGCGCAAGCTGGAGCGCGACATCCACGACGGACCGCAGCAGCGGCTGGTACGGCTGGCGATGGATCTGGGCCGGGCACAGCAACAGTGGGACACCGACCCGGAGGCGGCCCGGCGGATCACCGCCGAGGCGCTGGCCCAGACTCAGGAGACGATCACCGAACTGCGCGCGCTGTCCCGCGGCATCGCCCCACCGATCCTCACCGACCGCGGGCTGCCGTCGGCACTGGCCGCGCTCGCCGCCCGCAGCACGGTGGATGTCGAGCTGGATGTCGCCGAGATCGGACGGCTGCACCCGGCGCTGGAGAACACCGTGTACTTCGTGGTGGCCGAGGCGCTGGCGAACATCGCCAAGCACAGTTGCGCCACCCTGTGCCGGATCAATGTGGAGCCGCTCGGCGACCGGATGGTCGTCAACGTCACCGACGACGGCATCGGCGGTGCCAGCCTGGCCAAGGGGCACGGCCTGGCCGGCCTCGCCGACCGGGCGCAGGCGGCGGGCGGCACGCTGAGCGTGACCAGCCCGCTCGGCGGTCCCACCACCATCACCGCGGCCCTGCCGTGGCGCGCAGCGGGGCAGCGGCGCTGAGCGGCGGGGCCGGGCCGGCCGAGGCCCTCCTGCGGGTGGTCATCGCGGAGGATGCGGTGTTGCTGCGCGAGGGACTGGTACGCCTGCTGGCCGAGAACGGGCACCAGGTGCTCGCCGCGGTCGGCGACGGACCGTCGCTTGTGGACGCGATCGTAGCGCACCGGCCAGATGTATCCATTGTGGACGTACGGATGCCACCGTCGCACACGGACGAGGGGCTGCGGGCGGCGGTACGGGCACGCGAGCGGGTACCGGGGGCACCGGTGCTCGTACTCTCCCAGTACGTCGAGGTCTCCTACGCCGACGATCTGCTCGCCGACCGTACCGGGGCGGTGGGGTACCTGCTGAAGGACCGGGTCGCACAGATCGCGGACTTCCTCGACGCGCTGCGCCTGGTCGCCTCCGGCGGCACGGTACTGGACCCGGATGTCGTCGCGCAGTTGCTGGTACGCCGCCGCCGGGAGGATCCGTTGCGCAACCTGACCCCACGCGAGCGGGAGGTGCTCACGCTGATGGCGGAGGGCCGCTCCAACACCGCGATCGCGCGCGCCCTGCAGGTCACCGAGGGCGCGGTGGAGAAGCACGTGACGAGCATCTTCGCCAAGCTCGACCTGCCACCCGACGAGGAGCAGCACCGGCGGGTGATGGCGGTGCTGACGTTCCTGCGCGGCTGAGCCGGGCCGGCGCGCGGTCGCGAGCTCATCCGGTCGTCAGGGCGAACCGCAGCTCGGCGAAGTTCAGCGTGGCGGGCAGCGGCCGGGCCGGGTCCAGCACGGCCGGCTGCAGGGTGTACCGGTACGCCCGCATCAGCACCGCGAGCAGCGTGCTGGTGGTGAACAGGGCCAGGTCCCGGCCAGGGCACTGGGCCGGGCCGGCACTGAACGGGATGAGCATGTGCTCCGGGGCCAGCGCGTGCCCGGGGCGCAGCCCGTCGCAGGGCGTACCGTCCAGCCAGATGTCGGGCTCGAAGCGGTCGGCGAACGGCAGCCCCACATCCCGGTGGAAGTACGAGCTGACCAGAGCCACGGTGGTACCCGCTGGCATACCGCGTCCGCGCCACAGGGTCGGTGCGGTGGTGTCGCGCAGGATCACCGGCGTGGTCGGCCACAGCCGCAGCGACTCCAGTACGCCGGCGCGCAGCCGGCCGCCGGTACTGTCGGCGCGTGCCTGCTGCGCCTGCTCGGGGTGGGTGGCGAGCAGGGCGAGGGTCCGGTACGCCGCGACGCCGGCCGCGTCGAAGGCGAACAGCCACTGCGGGATCTGGCCGGCCGGGTCGGCGCCGGGCGCGTACTGCTGGCGACTGAGTACATCGACCAGACCCCGCCAGGCGCTGCCGGGAGCCGGGCCGTCCGGGCTCTGGCTCGGGCGTACCTGCGGGCGGGCCGCCTGCTGTTCGGCCCTGCGCGCCTCGTCCAGGTACCAGCGCAGCCGGGCCTGGAAGCGGTGCCGGGTGCTGGCGTGGACCGGGCGCAGGTACGCCCAGTTGGCGTCCCGGCGCAGCTGGCTGAGCAGGTCGGTGACGCCCCGGTCGTCCCGGGCCGCATCGCCGAGCACGATCCGGCGCACGATCCGCCACCACGCGTCGGCGAACCCGGGCCAGTCCAGCTCGCCCGCGGGACCCGCGACATCCAGCAACGCGGCTGCCTCGTCGGCGACCACCCCGGCGAAGGCGCCGCCGAGGTGGTGTACCCGGCGGTGCGGCTCAAGCACCGCCTCGTTGAGCCGGCGCCGCTCCCCCCGGATCGGTCCCCGGGTGACCAGCACGCCGGTCGGCTCGAAGTGGCGCAGGGCGCCCCGCTTCTCCCGGTTGGCGAGCGTGAACGGGTCCGGCGACTCGTCCAGCACCCGGCGCGCGTCGCCGGCGTCCAGCACCACGGCGACGGTACGGCCGGGCAGCCGCAGCAGCACCGGGCCGCTGCCGTACCTGGCCCGCAGGCCGCGCAGCAACTGGTCGCCGCGGCGCTGCAGGTCCAGCCGGCCGGTCAGGGTGACCAACCGCGGCCGGCGCATGATCACGCCCTGCGCCACGAGCGGCAGGAAGACCTCGGCGACCACGCGCAGGGTGTCCAGGGCTGAGATGCGTACCAGGCCGGCCTCCTGCTCGACGACCTGCCCGACGGTGGGGGCGTGCTGCACGGTTTCCTGGCTCATGGCCGACTTCATGCCCGTTCGGCCGGCTGCTATGCCACCGCGGCTGAGGTCCCGGGTTGACACATGGGCCAAGGGGGACGAAGATTCGTTCGTACCGAATGATTCGTGGCGAAGCATTATGGGAGCGCGGATGGATTCCAGGTCGGCGGCGGCCGAGATCGGCCGGCTCTACCCGGCGGTCTACCGGCGGTTCCACGTG